>NZ_JAVDPZ010000040.1:0-28773 GCF_031453995.1 Nitrobacter vulgaris
GACAGAGTGGCTTCTGGACATATCGGCTCCTTCAGTTGGGAATCAACCAGCTGCATCATCGCAGCCGGAGAGCCGGGGCGGGCCATCTCATTAATTATGATCAAAAGTGCGGGCGCAGGCGGAATGGGATAACCTCAATTGAGGGTGGCATAATGAATGCCGCAATTGCGAGCGCGGTGGTAGCGGGCCAACAATCTGTGGCGAATATCACGTAGTCGAAAAAACTGAGTCAGGAATAGTGCCGGTACCGGAATTCTGAGTCACTTCCAGATACTTCCCATGCCAGTACGCCAGCGCGCTGCGGTTGCTGGAGAGATGCACATAACGCACGCGGCCAATGACAATGTCGTGAGAATGGCGCTCGATGATGTCGTCGACCTCGCAATCCAGCGCAGCGAGCGCATCCGTCAGAAGCCGCACGCCGGTTATTTTCGTAATCCATTTCGCGCCGAGATAGCGGCCCGCCCCTTTCACGCCGCCGCGCCCTGAAAACCTTTCGGCAATTTCGGCCTGGCGAGCGTTCAGCACGTTTACGCCGAACACGCCATGCCGCAACAGTATCGGCCACGCGGATGACTTTCGATTGATGCCGAAGATCACGGTCTCGGGTTCGATGGAAAGCGACGATACTGACGTTACGGTCAGGCCAGATACGTCACTGCCTTGTCCAACGGTGATTACACTTACCCCACTGGGAAGCCTTCGCATCGCATGGCGAAAACTTTCGGTTGCGTTAACCGTGTCTACTTCCAGTGTACTCATTCGGTGGGCCGTCGGAACGCCGGATTCAGAAGTTAAGTCAGTTGCTGCCATTTTTGATTTCAATGACCTTCATAATTCTGAACAGAACTCATGGGCGATGACACGGCGCGATGTCGATTGGCTCCGAAAAATAGCAATGCATGCATCGCGAACGCGATATGCGCGAAAAAGTTATTTTTCGATTTGCTGCATCGGAACGCCAAACATTCCCTCATCACGTCGACGTCTTGTGACGAAGCTCGATAGATTCACCTATCCCTTCCGATGATCGAGAAGACGGATACCAACGCCCATCAAAATTCAAACTGCTCGAGAAACGAAGAACGGAAAATGCCATACGCCGCTAGCGAGCAGCATTACGTCATTAGAAAACACACGACGCCCCGCCTGATCTTGAAATAATCTCCTTATTGGTTTGCAGGCCAGAATAGCAGCATGCTCTTGGGCGCCGGCTAAGAAGGTCGTTTCTTGTTATTTTTCCAAATGGGTTGTCGAGGCTGGACGCCTGTTTCACCATCATCATATCGAAGGGCTCATAACCTGACTGAGTTGGTCGCCGCTCTTCGCGCTGGTCCACTTGGGTCGATGCCACCGATAGGATGCACATGACACGCTTGCCAATTCATACCGCTACCACAGCCCCTGAAGCCGCCAGGGAACGGGTCCAGAATGCCGAGACGACGAACGGCTTTTTACCTAACCTGATCGGACTTTTGGCCAATGCGCCAACAGCGTTGGAGACCTATCAGACCGTGAGCGGCATCAACGCGCGCAGCGGCCTAACGCTAGCGGAGCGAGAGGCAGTGCAGATCACCGCTGCCGCGACCCATGGCTGCGGCTTCTGCGTCGCCGGTCACACCGCGATCGCTTATAAGAAAGCTGACCTGAAGGACGCTACCGTCAACGCGCTACGCGATGGCACGCGTGGGCCGGATGCACGCCTCAATGCCGTAGCGGACTTCACCCGCGCCGTGATTCGCAGCCGCGGCCGTGTCGAGGATTCCGAATTGAAGGCGTTCCGCAACGCCGGCTTCAACGACGCCAACGTGCTGGAAGTGGTGCTCGGCGTCAGTCTCGCGACGCTGTGCAACTTCGCCAACAACCTTGGACAAACAGACCTCAATCCGCAGCTTAAGCCTTACGCATGGAACAATTCGGCCGCCGTCGCTGCCGAATGACGGATGAAGGTATCGCCATGACACACTTAATCTCCGATCTTGTGGCATGGCTTGACGCCAGCGCCTTTCATCTCGACACCACGGCCGACACAGCCGCAGCGGTTCTTCCCAAGCTCGCGGACGCTGGTCTGTTTGGGCTGGGCGTGCCGGTGCAATGGGGTGGCAACGGCGGCCATGTCGCTGACGCGGTCAACGCCATCGCCGAGGTCTCGGCGCATTCGCTGACCGCGGGCTTCGTGTTCTGGGGCCATCGCACATTCATCGAATATCTGCTGCAGAGCCCCAACGCCGCTTTGCGCGAAACGCTACTGCCGGATCTATTAGCCGGCCGGCGCGGCGGCGCTACCGGCCTGTCCAACGCGATGAAATTCCTTTCAGGCATTGAGGAACTGTCGGTGCAGTCCCAGCGTAGCGGCACTGCGCTACAGCTCGACGGTTATCTGCCGTGGGTGACCAACCTGCCCGCGGCAGGCTTTGATGTTGCGCTGGCTGTCAAGGGTGCGGATGGTGCTCCTGCCTTTATCGTCTCACTGACTTCCGACGATTCCGGTCTCGAACGCTCGCCTGATCTCGATCTGATGGCAATGCGCGGATCAAACACCGCGGCGCTCAAGATCGACGGTGTGCGTATTGGCGAGGATCGCGTTATCCATCACAATGCTACCGAATGGCTGCCGAAGGTAAGGCCCGCCTTTCTGGCGATGCAGTCCGCGTTGTCTGTCGGCCTGGCGCGTCGCGGACTTGCGGAAGCGACCGCCAGACTTCGCAATGACCGCGACATCCTGAGTGAACCGGTCGCTGCGCTCTCCGCCGAACTCACTTCCACCGAAACTGCGCTGCATGAAGGGCTGCGTGGAGGCCGCTTCATCGAGCACCCGGCAAGCCTGTTCCGCCTACGCATCCGTCTCGCTGAGATTGCGGTGCAGGCCGTACAGTTCGAGCTGTCGGCCTCCGGCGGCCGGGCCTATCTGTCTCAGCCCGGCGCAGGCTTCCAGCGCCGGCTGCGCGAAGCCGCTTTCATTCCGGTCGTCACGCCCAGCCTGGTACAACTGAAGCTCGCGCTTCGCGTTCAGGAATTGCCAGCCGCCGTCGGCGCGACAGCATGACCACGGCCGCACAAACCGCTTCCCCGGCATCGGATCGTCAGGCTGCTATTCTTGAAGCCGCCGGCGTGGTGCTGCGCTATCCCGACCAACCGCAACCGGTTGTCGGGGCGTTCGATTTTGAGTTGGCCGCAGGCGAGACCGTCAGCGTGCTCGGTCCGAGCGGAGTCGGCAAATCGAGCTTGTTGCGCGTGCTTGGCGGGCTGCAAAAGCCAACCGAAGGCACGGTGACGATGAATGGCAAGCCGCTGCAGGGCGTGTCACCGCGCGTTTCCATCGCCTTTCAGGACGCAAGCCTGCTGCCATGGCTGTCGCTGGAGAAGAACGTTGCATTCGGGCTCAACTTCAAGCACCAGCCGCGTCTGACGCCGGAGGAAAGCAAAGTCCGCGTCGATGTTGCGATCCGTGAAGTCGGACTGACGCACGCACGGCACTACTTTCCCGAGCAACTGTCCGGCGGCATGGCGCAGCGCGCCGCGCTGGCGCGATGCTTGGCGCGCAAGCCGGAAATTCTGCTGCTCGACGAGCCCTTCGGCGCACTCGACGAAGTGACCCGTACCGAGATGCAGCATCTGCTGCTGAAGGTGATGCGCGATTTCCAAACCGCGGCGATCCTGATCACTCACGACATCGATGAGGCACTGTTGGTCTCTGATCGCATCCTGCTGCTCGGCGAAACACCGGCGCGAGTGATCGGCCAATGGTGCATCGACCTTCCGACACCGCGCGAAAACTACATCGCAGAGCTCGGCGTCATCCGCGTTGAAATTCTCTCACGACTGCGCGGCGCGACCCAGCGGCGCATTAACTAAAACGGCCACGTAGCGACGCCGCGCAGCCAAATGACGATTCAAAGGACCGGCCATGTCGATCGACGAATTTTCCCGTTATGACGTCTCCCGCCGTCAGATGCTGCGCCTGTCAGCGCTGCTGACCGCTAGTGGCGCGCTGCCGCTCCTGAAGGCATACGAGGCGCGCGCCGAGGTCGCGGATGTGCCACTGCGCATCGGCTATCTACCGATCACCGATGCGACGCCGCTTCTGGTGGCGCATGGCAAGGGGTTTTTCGAGGAGGCAGGCATCAAGGCCGAGAAGCCGGTGCGCCTGCGGAGCTGGGCGCAGGTGCTGGAAGCCTTTATCTCCGGACAAGTGAACGCCGTCCATCTGCTGTCGCCGATGACAGTCTGGGCACGCTTCGCCAGCAAGGCTCCGGCCAAGGTGGTCGCCTGGAATCACACCAGCGGCTCCGGCCTCAGCGTCCTGCCGCACATCAACAGCGTCAAGGATCTTGGCGTTACCACGGTCGCCATTCCGTTCTGGTACTCGATTCACAATGTGGTGCTGCAAGTCCTGCTGCGCGAGAACGGATTGAAGCCGGTGTCGAAACGCACAGGCACCCCCGCTGCCGACGAGGTCAATCTCGTTGTCATGGCGCCGGCTGACATGGTGCCGGCGCTCGCCTCGAAGCAGATCAGTGGCTACATCGTCGCCGAGCCGTTCAACGCAGCGAGCGAGGCGCTTGGTGTCGGAAAGATCCTGCGCTTCACCGGAGATGTCTGGAAGGATCACGCCTGCTGCCTGGTGTTCATGCATGAACGCGATATCCAGCAGCGCCCGGAATGGGTGCAGCGCGCAGTCAACGCGATGGTCAAAGCGCAGCTCTGGACGCGGGAACATCGCGCGGAGACGGCGGCGCTGCTCTCCAAGGACAATCCCAACCAATACACCCCGCATAGTGTCGAAGTTCTGAGCAAAGTGCTGGCGCCGCCGGAGGCTGATGATGCCGCCTACATCAAGGCTGGCGCGATCAAGCATCCGGACTGGCGCGAGCGCCGGATCGATTTCCAGCCCTATCCCTATCCAAGCTTCACCGAGGAACTGATCCGGCGCCTGCGGGAAACATTGGTCGAGGGGGATCGCGCGTTCCTCGATACGCTCGATCCTGCAGCCGCTGGCCGCGAGCTTGTCGACGATCGTTTCGTCAAGAAGGCGGTGGTCGCGGCAGGCGGCATGGCGGCGTTCGGTCTGCCGGAATCCTTTACCCGCACCGAGGTTGTGACGGCATGAGCACAAGCTGGCCAAGCGACAGCCTGAGCCGCTCCGCATCTCCGCGGCTCGCTACGTTTGCGGGTCGTTTTGGCGGCAAGCCATCGCTGACGCTGCCAGCATTGACCAACAGCCTGCTCGGCATCGGCGGACTGATCATGCTGCTGTTGCTGTGGTGGCTCGGCACCGATGTCCTGGCTTCATCTGAAGGATTTATCCGGCAGTTCTCGCCGACCACGGCGATCCCCAAGCTCGTAACGATGCTGGCGCAGCCTGATCTGTCAGCGCATATTTTCGCCAGTCTGCGCAGGGTGCTGATCGGTCTCGCTTTCGCGTTGCTGATCGGCGTGCCCGTCGGGCTCGCAGTCGGCAGTTATAGCCGCCTCAATACCGCGACCTCGCCGGCGTTTCAGTTTCTGCGCATGATCTCACCTCTGTCGTGGATGCCGATTGCGGTGATGATGTTCGGCGTCGGCGACCAGCCAATCTATTTCATGCTGGCGTTCGCCGCGGTGTGGCCGATTCTGCTCAACACGGCCGAAGGTGTGCGGCGGCTGCAGCCGAGCTGGCTCAGTCTTGCCGACAGCCTCGCCGCGACGCGCTGGGAAACACTGTGGTACGTGATTCTGCCCGGCGTGCTTGGCCATGTGCTGACCGGATTGCGGCTTTCCGTCGGTATCGTCTGGATCGTGCTGGTGCCGTGCGAGATGCTCGGGGTCTCGGCTGGTCTCGGCTATTTCATTCTCGATACCCGCGATCGCCTCGCTTATTCGGAGCTGATGGCCACGGTGCTGATGATCGGCATACTCGGCTTCCTGCTCGATGTCGGAGCGCGGATGCTGTATCAAACTGTCACCCGCAGTCGCACCGCCTGAGGGATCGTCTCGCTCTCCTATAGCGTTGGCTCATGGTTTCGACCGGCTTTGGCCCTGGTTCCCTCACCCGAGTGGCGCGATCAAGCCACCGCTAGCACTTGGCTCGGGTAACGCCGTGCATCTAATCAGTTGCGAGGGAATCAGGATCGACCCAATTTCGCTGGCTTTTCCGAGCGTCTTTCCTGCCGGAGCCGCGCCGGCGGGCGCGGGTCTTTACCGGTGACCGCCATGAACTCCTCAAGAGTGAGATTAAGCTTGTCGCCGTTCGAAAGCTGCATCACCGCGTAGGTCTCGTCCCCCTGCTGCGGCAAGACCCGCACGCTGACGATCTGGTCCGCGTTGAGGAAGAAGCCGAACCTCAGCTCGATGAGTTCCACTGCGCTGGCTCTCGGCTTCGGAGCAGGCCTTTTCTCTTCATCGCGCGCGCTTTTCTTGACCATAGGCCCTCCCTCCACTGCTATCGCGTTTTCGAGCGAAGTGGATACCGGCTCGCCTGAAGAAAACGCGTCACATCAAAATCATAGAGCTTCGCTTCTGATTTCCGTCAGAAGCGGAAGAGCTCCAGGCTCTTCTCAACACAGTGCCGCACAGTCGTTGTCGCAAGCGGGCTGCCTCGGCAAGCATCGCTCAGGTGGACCGGCCTCGAACGAGCACACCAGGTAAGCGCGGTAAACGACGCTAACGCTTTCGGGAAACAAGAAATGGCCGATCGTGATCGGATGGTCGTCTCGCAGGAACGGGAACGGATACTCGATCACGCCGTGGAACAAGCAAGGCCAGTCTTCGCTGGCCACGCAGGTGAAAAAGTAACGGTCGCAGCACTTCTCCTCCGCGCCATCCTGGTGCTCCGGCAGAAATTCGATCTCATAATTTCGTACGTCCTGACACAGGCGCGTCTCGAACCAAAGCTCGACTCGTCGCATGCGAACAGGCCGCTCGCCCGGCAGGTACGGGAACATGCTGCGGCTCATGCGCAATGCGAGCGCGCGTGCGCAACCTGACTCCTCGACAACCGGCCCAAGGCCCTTGAACCGTTGCCACGCGTCCGAAAAGTCCTGTCGCCAGTCGAAGAAGCGTAGTCCGGCGCCCGGCAGCATGCAGGATGCCGCCGCCCAACTCGCTTCTCTCAGCGACGAACCGCCTTCGCGAGCAGTGTAGCTCAACTGGAAGATCAGGTCGCTAAGCGTGTCGATGTCGAAAGCGTTCGTCTCGATCGGAAGCTCGATCCGCCACCGACTCACCGCACCCGCATACTCAAACGGCAGATAGCGCTCGTCTCGGAAATTGAGTTCGAACAATCCGGTGTCGTTCTGACCCGTGGAGGTTGCGATCGCCTCAGTGGCGCCGTACCGCTTCACAATGCGAGGGTCGTCCGTGATGGTTTCATAGCGCTGCTGCTCACAACAACCACATGTACACTGGCCGGGGCAGCACTCTTCGACATCGAGTAACGTGGGTTCGACGCGCGTCGCGCTGCTCAGCAGCGTCAGCTTGCAATGAACCCCTGTGTACGGACCGGCGACGCAGGGGATCGTCAGACTCACTGACTTGATCCGACGCAGATAATGCCCGGGATACTCGCGGTCGAGACGCCATTCCGGAATTTCAATCTCGCAGACACCGGTCGTCTTGAGCTGAAGGAACGCGAGCGGGAAATCGAGGCGCAACGACAAACGCGTGACAAGCTCTTGCTCCCGTCGATTCTGATCGAAGTACGCCTTCTCCATGGCGCGCAGCGCCGTCGACAGACGTTCGCCGGCCAGCAGGCCTTCATGCAACCCATCCCAAAAGTTCAGTGGCAGGTAGCTTTGCGTCGTCAGCTCGCGCTCCAGTTGGAATGCCCGCTGCGCCTGCCGCGCCCAGCACCATGCGACATCGAACATCTGTCGGTGCAGCGCCGCGACCTCCTGCTGCAAAAAGAGATAGAGCGAGTGATTTGTGAACTTGTCGCGCAGGAAGTCTTGACCCTCCGCGGCTTGTTGCTTCTGCTGTGCCAGGTTGTTCAACTGGCGCAAGGCGGCATCGCGCTTGCGCTCGGCGCCCAGAATTTGCCGCTCGATCTGCTGGATTTCGATGTCGAGCACGGTGACCTGGAACACCCAGTCGGCCTCGCGACGATCCCATCCCGACTCGGTCAGCGCCAGACCGCTTTGCGTGCTGGTGATGTCAGCGGACGTATAAAGGATACGGGCCGCAGCGGCGAACGCATGTGCGAGCTTGGTGCCGATAGGCATCTTGAACACCGACACCGGCGTGGACGCGACACCCGCAACACCCGTCGTGTTGTCAGGAATGAGATTCATGACCTGACCGACCGCCTCGACGATATTGCCGGCCGCACGCGTGGTCATCGAGACGCCCATCAGATTCTGATAGCTCTGTTCTTTCGGGATGAGCCCATTCGCAATAAGGTCTGCATAATATTGGCGTTTCGCCTGCGCAGACTGTTTCGACTTCTGCAACGCCTGAACCTGCCAGTCCGCTTCGCGAAACTCCATGCGACGGATTTCTTCGGTCAGATTCTGCAACTGGCGCTCATGTCTCGATCGCATGGCCGCGAGGAATTCGGCATCTCCTTTTTCGAATGCCGCAATCAGTTCAGCGCCAAACGTACGCACCTCGTTTGCCGTTTCCAGCGCGCGCTGGAGGAGAAACTGGAAGCGATAGGGACTTGGCGGACAGCAGCAACCGTCGTCCAAACAGTTTGTGGTCTCGGTCTTCCATCCGCGTCGTACAGGATCGTCACCCCAATACGAAGTATCCAGGTGCAGGACACCGCTCTTCAATCTGGCTTTCGTGAGGCATTGGTGAAGCGCGTCGAGCTGATCGGCGACGTTATCGTAGATCTCCATGAGGCGAGGGTTGAGCGGCGGGAGTCGCGGCACGAACACCGCCACCGTCTGCGGACTCTGACCGTCATCCTGGCCGTAGATCGTGCGCGGCCGCGGGCCAAGAAACTGCGAAAGCGTATCGAGGCGCAGCTTTGCCACCGCATAACCTTCAGGTGAGTTCTTGCACATCGCTGATTGCGCGTGCTGAAGTAACGTTTCGAGATACGACAGCACGACGCTGCGCTGCCGGGCCGCGACATCCGTCCTTACCAGCGTATCGCAACACGGATCCTGATCTGTGCGCCTCGCGCCGCTCACCGCTGACAGCACGGTGGGCGCAACATTCCGGCCGGGATTGGCGTTCAGGCTCGCGTCGAGATTCGGCTGATCCGCCCCTGCACCGGGCACTGCGGGGTTGGGGCCTCTGTTTATGTCCCCTGTCGGCACACTTCCTCCGTCGCGCGGTGGCCTGCGACACGTCGACCAGCTCAGATCCTTGTCGCCGGGAGTGAAGTAGAGCTCATACCACTTCAGCGCCGCCTCGTAGCGGCAGTGGGTACGTAGTGTTGCCGCAACGGTCATCGCTGTCGCGAAGATCGAGGGTTCGAGCGGCACGCCCGGCAGAAAATAGACGAAGAACGGATACGCTGACAGTGAGGGCGGAAACGGTCCGGCGGGGGCCGGCGTTGCGATCACTTCGGGCAATACCACGGCGGTATCCGGCGCGATATCGTATCGGAAACCCCAAGGCGACGGATCCGTGAAGCCAAGCGGAAGCGCATCGGCATGGGTGACGCGGAATCGTAACGAGTCTCCCTCGCGACCGTCGAACTGGAGCTGCGGTTCACCTGCTGCAAGGATCACATGTACGCCGTCATCGGAGGAACGCGGTGTCTGGAACTCACCGTTGTGCACGCGAACCCACGCGAGTTTAACCATCGGCTTCGTCGGCCAGGCGAGCAGTTTCGGCAACTGCGCGGGGCGATGCCAATCAGACGTCATGTCACCGGGCGCGACTCCCCAGTCGGCATCCTGATACAGGGTCTTGTCGGCGACGTTGAGAATGGTCGGATCGTAGTATTCCGAGTCGACCAGCCAGAAATAGTACTCGTCCATCACAGGCGGATGCACACGACCGCAGTCGCAGCAGCACGGCGACGCCGCGTTCGCGGCCGGCATGAACAAAGACCTGGCCGACGGCTCACCGGCAGCAGCGATACGCAGGAAGCGAGTGCCCAATCGGACCGCCGCCTGCAGCCAGAGCGGCAGCGGCGGCGAAGCCGACCCGTTCGGGTCGACGCCATTCCCATTTCCGTCGTTTCCGTTCGCGGCACCTGGCGCGACCGCGGCGATTCCGATGACAGGTCCGTCCGGATTTCCACCCGGAGTATCGCCGCCGCCCCGAAACTGCATCTGCGACGGCGCAAGCCAGCTCGGCCGTGCGTGTCGCTCAGGCCGACCCATCAACCCGAGATTCTCGGATTGCGCCACCTGTTTGAGATAAGACGGTTCTCGATGCTGCAACGAAATGAGCGCCGGATTGTCGGGCCAATACGGCTCCGGCCAGTATTCCATGCCGCCCGGCTCGATCGCTGTGAGCGTTCCCCGCCTCAGCTCGGATTCGAGGAAGCGGAATGCTTCCGTCTGGATCGCATGCTCGTGCTCGCTCCACTCGACGCAATTCTCCCTATATAACATGCGCCGACGGCACGCCTGCCAGATCCGGAAGGTCGCGAATATCTTGTCCCAAGCCGCTGCGAACTTGGGCGCGATCGTGAACGTCGGCTCCTGAGAAAGTCGCGCGCGTTCAACGAACGACTGCACGGCAGTGATCGCCTCCTCGATACGGCTCGCCTTCTCGCAGATTCCCGCTTCGACGTCGAGCAACAGCAGCGCACCGATGTCGCGGGCCGACGTCGCAAAGCTGCCGGGTGCGAACGGCAAGGGCACGCGATTCATTCCCGTGAGCCAGGCCAGCAAGGCCGCCCGCGCCCGCCCGCGCAGCAGATTGTTGAGGCGCTCGAGATCGGCATAACGCCTTGGGGCGCGCTCGATCATTCCGTCGCGATAGAACTTCGTCAGATTGGCATTACCTCCCGCCATCGCGGCCGCCGTGCTCGCGGCCCAGACATCGGGCTGCGCGAACGACAGATCGCGAGGCACGAACGCCTGCAACAACGTCTGCACCCAAAGCGAGGCGCGCCAGCAGCGTATCGCCCAACGATCGTCGCAGAGCTTCGTCCAATCGACGGTGACGCCGTCATGGAAATCCAGGATCAGCGGCGCGTTATTCACGTCGACGCCGAGATCTATGAGCAACGGAACCGGATCGACCGGCTGTTGGTTCGACGCCTCGACGAAGCAAAGCCACGCCAGCCGCTCACTGCACCGCCGAATGGTTTTTCGCATATGAGCGTAGTCGTAGAGTCGTTCGAACCAGTCGAACAATGCCTGTCTGCGCCGCACGGACGGCGTGGCACGCTGGTCGAACGGCGCCGGAGGATCGCGTTCCGGGTCGCCGGCGTAGACGTCACCAACCGGAAGGTAATTGAAGTCCAGCAATGCACGGTGGGACGTGAACGGTGCACCCGCCACATAGGTGAAACCGGCAAACAGCGCTGGCGAGGACAGCATGTATTCGATCTCGGAAACGTTCGCGCGGGCAACCAGACCTGCGGACAACCGCAGTCGATGACAGAAGAGCAGCGCCTTGAACGCGCGTTCATAGGTGCGACGAATGTCGCGCAGGCTGCTCGTGTATTGTTGCGCGAGATACTCTACCGCCGAGGGGACGACTGCCATTGCACTCGTCAACGGGCCGGTTACGACATCGCGGTACAGGCGCTCCGCAGGAAGCGCGACGATGCAGTCCTGCGTATCGGGGCCTTCGTACTTGACGGTGAAGCCGGTGCGAGCACGCACCAACTCATTTTTCTCGTCGAATTCCGGCTGAATCTGCTCAAAGTCGATGTCGATGAAATAGGCGCCACGCTTCAGATACAGCGGGCCGGATATGCGATCGGGTGCTTGCTCATCCGCCCACCGATAGTTGAGCAAACGAAACGTCTTCTGCCCGCGCCGCAGATTGACCCGCCACTTGTTGTGATTGCACTTTTCGAAATCGGGTCGCTCGCAGTCCGGCGTCGGCGCCCCGGCAAAGAACGTGTACGTGCCCGGCTTCTCGACAATGAGCACGCCAGACCAGTGCGCGGTGAATCCTTCGGCGCCGGCAAGCGGCAGCCCGTCCGCTTCACGAAGCGCGATTCCGTTCCGGATCAGTGCGAACTCATGGTCGGTCGCCGGCAACGCGAAATCGAGTTTCGGAACGATGGTGGGGATCGGCGCATTCCAATGGTTGTTGGCCCGCGTGAATGCGTCCATCGCCCCGGTCAGCTGGGGCCACGCCTCGCCGCTCGAGTTCCTTACTTCACCGAGCAGGCCGGTGCCTGTGAGGCCGATTAGAGCGGCGAATGCGCCACCGGTCGGCTGCGCCCAGGTGAAGCCTGCCGGAAGCTCGCCATCGTCACGCTCCCACGGGCCGGTCGCAAAATTTTCATCGCCCAGCAGACGGCGGAGGATCAGCAGGGCGAGATCGATCTCGACCTCACCCTTGTCCGAAGCATGGCCGACGTGACAAGCCAAGTGTTCCGCAACGGTGCGCGCGCGGTGTGAGAACGTCATGAATGCACGCCG
Source organism: Nitrobacter vulgaris (assembly GCF_031453995.1). NCBI lineage: Bacteria > Pseudomonadati > Pseudomonadota > Alphaproteobacteria > Hyphomicrobiales > Nitrobacteraceae > Nitrobacter > Nitrobacter vulgaris. The sequence goes on from NZ_JAVDPZ010000040.1 coordinate 12,489, forward strand.
GAAATAGTCCCACCGTTTCCGTTCGTCCGATTCCTCTATGAGCGCCTTCTCCGCCTCTACAAGGCTCGGAAACAGAAAAGAGAATCGTGCCAGTTCTGCACGAGGCAAGAAGTAGAGTTGCTGAACCGCTGCGCGCTCGTTGGCCGTCAGCTGCTCAATCGCGTTGAGTTTGAAGAGCACATCCTCGTTGCGCAGAGGAAGTTCCATGACGAGCTCTTGCGCGAGCGCGTCGTATTGGAAGGGTCCGGGATGCGGAAAATTCCACATACTCGCCACCGTGCCCGGAAGCACGGTACGGTATTGGCGCGCCTGCGGCCCAGCAGCAATGCCCGAGCGCGCCAGCGCGTCGGGAAAGAAGTGCTCTCCCAGCTTTTGTAACGGATCCGTTCCGACTGGGGGAGCGTAGCCGAATTCCGTGCGCATCGCCGTGGAGAGCGCCGTCCAGGTCAGCGCTGCAATGTCCTCGTCCTTCGTCCGGACATGCAGGAGCCTCTCGCGCAATTTCCACAGATCGAAGGGGTGCCCCTCTTCCGGAAAATCGAAGGGCTGGTCGAGAGCTTCGTTCCCGTCCTGCTGGAAGAATGGATCGTCGCCGCCGAGATGCTGATCGACCGAGAAGAGATACAGCAGTTCTCCCGTCGTGAACGACGAACCATAGATCTTCGCCAAAATCTCCGTGAAGCGCAGGGTACTGGTCGGTTGCGCATTCCATCGTGCTGCGGCCGCATCGAAGCCGCTCAGCAAGGCCAGCGAGTCCAGGTTTTGGCGCAGGATCTTCATGAATTCCGGCGGACGATGGCGATGATGGCTGCCCGGGCGTCGGCCTGGCGCATGCTCACGCTCGGCACGATCCTCGACGCGACCGAGAAGGTGCGCGACCGCCCAATCGAACGACGACGCCGGTCCCGCGCTCCATAGGCCGAGTAGCCGGGTGCGCGTCGCGCCGCTCGCATTCGGCGCGGCATGATCGGTACCGAGATCGAGTTGCCAATCGTCACGCAGGATCTGAAACGATACGAGCTGCCGGATGAATTCCGGATTCGCGTTGGCGCCCTGGAATAAGTTGAACACGAGACAGATGTCGCAAAGATCGGCAAAACTGTAGCCCGCACCACGCAGACACTTGAGCGATCGCCAGAGTCGAATGAACACCATCAACCGGCGAAGCGCGTCTTCGATCGACTCCGGATTAGTGAACCGAATAATGAGATCGTCGGCACAGCACGGTTCGCATATCGGGAAGTCCGGGTCCTGCGGCAGACCCGTCGGCCCGCCGGCCGCATTGAACTGATCGGGAATCCGGCGTTCGAACTCCACGAACTTCGACTTCCACAGTTCGAGGAACTCGCAATACTGAAGCCCTGTCCGTTTCAGGAATTCCGGTACGCGCACGACGATCGACTTCCAGTCGACGCCATTGATCATGTCGGTCGGGAACCCGTACATCTTATGCAGATCTGTCGCGCCGATCGGGTTCAGATAGAGCGTCTGGTGCTCGGCCGGTGAGAGGCCGAGGTACTCGATCGCCAGTTCGATGCGCACCGGATAGCGCCACAGATGTTTCTGAAAATCGGCCGCTTCCTCACCCGCATCGATAGCGAATTCAGTAATCTGCTCGCGGAAGGCGCGCATCGTCGCGAACCGCGACGTACCCATCGCGCAGAGATACGAACGCGAGATATCGAGGGGCTGCGAGTACGGCAGCAAAGGCGATGAGAAATCGATCTCAAGCGTCGCGTAGGCGCCCGGTCGCTTTACCGGCGTCGCGGGCGTCGAATGTTCCGGCAGGGCAGCGAAGAGCGCGTTCGGCAGGTGGCCATCGCTCTCTTTGTCGTCGGGCGCTTTGAGCGTGTGGCCTCCGAGCGCGACTCCATTCGTGTCATACACAACGCCCGTCGCACTGCCATCGACCAGCGCTTCAAGATTCTCGTTGACGATGTCGATCAGAGGCAGCGTCGTGCAGAGATTGGCGGCCGTAGCGTGCAGATTGCCGAGCGGCCCGCGACGCGACGCGATCAACGCGCCGAGTGGATCGCCGGTCGCAACCGGATGATCGCATGTGGAACCGAAACCGGCGGCAAGCAAATGCTGCAAGTATGTCACCGGACCTAGCGGCGACAAGTGCCAGGGTGGGATGCAGTTGACGAGCGAGGCGTCGGGATTGATCGGTGTGAACGGGCCGGGCGCCACAGGCGGGGCGCCCGCGACCGAGCCGCCGGCCGCCGCCTGAATGGCGGCAGCGTGCGGATAAGCCACCGTACCCGTCAACGCGTACTCGAACTCCGTCGACGACAACGCCTGAATCTTCTCGCGAGAGGTGAACCCGCGCGCATAGAGCGCTTCGAGCAGCGAGAACTGCAACGATGCCGGACCTACGCCGCTCGTCGCGCGCAGCAACTCGTCGATCGTCTGAAGCGCATTGAGCAGCCAAGCCTGCGCGTTCGCATCACCGGGGAACACCGTCTGCAAGGCATTCACGATAAGCGGCGCGTTCCAATTCGCGACGGGAAATACAAAACCAGGGGCCGCCGCGAGAAAGGCTCCAAACGGTTCATTGTCGGCGATGGGTATGGCTAGCGCGTGCGCGCCCGCGCCCAGCACCGGTGGCGGTGCGATAGACAGCACCTCGAAGTATTTGCGGACCTGCCGAACGAACGCCTGCACGCGCTCCTCGGGCGTGCCCGGATTCGTGAAGTCGGGCAGCAGTCCCACGTTGCCGGGCAGGAAGAAGGCCATCCACTGCTGAACCGTGAGCGCCTTCAACTGTCCCGTGCTTGCAACCGGGATGGCCTTGATTGCCGCGATCAGCGCCGTCGAGTCCGCTGTAACGACGGTCTGCTGAGTGACCACGGCCAGCACGAGATCGAGGTGGCCCGGCACGAGCGCGGCTGGGAAAGAGCTCTGCTGCCAGAACGGATCGATCGACGGGTTGGTGTCCGCAAGCCACGCGGTCACAAGCGCATTTACATTCGGATTGAGCGGACATAGCGGGGGTCGCTGCACGCGTCCGCGCCCAATCGCAACAAGGCGTCGAGCCGCATTCTCAGGCGGGATCGCAGCGACGGGGATGATGTTCGCATCAATCGCCGCCTTGATCCCTGTAACGATGCGCGGCTCGTCATCGTCGGTTGCCATGCGGTAACGCTGATCGGCGGTGACGTTCGCCGCGAGGGTCGCTGAGAGCGCGTAGAAATATTCCGCAGGCACCTGGAAGTTGAGCGTCAGGCCACCGCTATCCTCAATGACGACGTCAGCCTGCCTGAATGTAGAGCCCGGCGTCGGCGGCGTGCCGGTTTCGACCGGGAAATGCAGACTCGCACGTACCGGTGCCGCACTCTGCTGCTCGGCCCAGACCGCAGCCGATATTGCGAAGACATATTGCGCCAGTCGATCCGAATTCGCATTCTGAAGCGCGTAGTAGCCCAACAGGCTCGCCTCATACTGTTTGCGATCCATGTCCGCCCGGTCGCGATCGTCGTTGCTCCAGGACGTATCGGTCTGCGGACGTGTGTACATTTCCTCGAGCCGCCGGTCGTTCGGGCGGTCGGGCGGCGGTGTGATCTGGCGATTCCAGATGATCTCGCGTGCAACCTGCCGTGCCTGCGCGGCGGTGAGCGGGCTCCGGTTGGCAAGCGCGGCGCCGGCGTCGGGATCCTGCGCCAACACCTTGTCCACTGCCGTACGAAGCGAAGCAAATTTCGGCGGCGTTCCGTCCGTTGGCAAGTCAACGAATGCGGCATTGGGATCAAGCGCAACCGAAGGATCGGGCAGCGAAACCACCAACGCGGGCGGATCGACGCCGATATAGGTTGCCGGATTGTTCGAGATCGGCGCATCCGGCTCGGTCTTCACATTGAAGTCGAGCCGTTCGTAGGCAACGATCTCCGTACCTTGCTTTATCTCAAGACGCAGATCGCTCGTGTTGAACTCCGCCGCTGGCGAATTGAGCTCGATGACAGCGGTTGCGACCGCTTCCAGGCGCACATCCGGTTCAGGCGGCGCGGGCAGCGGAAGCACCTGCACCGGGTACACGGAGAAGTGCTGCGCGATTCTTTGCGTCGCCGGCGTGAACGCTGGACCGGACGCGTTGATGCCGGTGTTCGGAACCCACGCGCCCTGCGCCTGTCCGATGAGCGTGCCATCGGCCGTATTGTCAAAAGACAGGTCGAACGCACGAATGGAAAGATTGGCTAGATAGTTGCTGAAGTCGGCGCCGCTGGTAGGCTTCATCGGCACGAGGCGGACGAGAATGACGTGTGGCATGACGAGAATTCCTTTGCCTACTTCTCTTTTCTTTCTGCGATCAGTTCATGCGGATCACCGCATGAACGCGATCCGACCGCGGGGACGACAAGGGCCTACCGTTTCATCCTGCTGGCGGGCTCCATAGCCGTCCGCGCTCGCGTCTGCGCAGACGGACGAACAAACCAAAACGGCATGCGAGCTGGCAGGCGGGTTGATCTGCGTGTGAAGTGATCGATGTCGACTAGTCTCCTAGATACTTCCATTGCAATCTCCTCTCAAAAGCAGCGCGGCGAGCGCCACCGGCATTCCAGTCATTGTTCGGATCCAGCGCGCCTCCAGGACCATGACATTGCGCGCAGAACGGGTTGACGTTCTCGCCATTGCGGTATCGCTGCATGGCCCGCTCCTTCAAAACCGGATCAATCGCGATCCAACCTCTGGGCCTCATTTCATAGACCATGATCGGAGCTGCAATGATCGATCCGACAGCGGCGACCGTCCCGCCCACCGCGACAAGACCTGCCCTGCCCAGCCAGGCGCCGCCGGCCATCATTCCACCGCCAGCCAGGCTTGCGCCTCCGCTGGTCACCTTGCCTGCGGTAACGATGCCAGGATCGTGCTCGGTGTCGATGCTTGCCAACATGAAGACGCCGCCGGCGGCATTGAATGCGCCTCCACCTGCGGCGAGCCATCGGGCGCCGCCCGTCATTCCCGGAGCCGCCATCTCCGGAAACGCCGGCATCGGACCTGAGGTCGTGCGTCCATTGATCGTGGCCAGCGGCGATCCGTGGACGGCGTACTTCGTATCGATGACGCCGCCGCCGTATTTCAGATCGCCAAGCAATCTGGCAGAACCGCCGGAGATGTCATCGCCCACCGCAAGCGTCGACCCCGGCTGAGTCACGACGACGTCCAGATTGTGCGCACCCTTTGGACCGCCCGGGACGCCGCCGATTTGCGTGACGACGCCGTTCACGACGCGCACTTCGGAGTAAATATTCTCCGCGCCCAGATAGCCGAGTTGCTTCATGTCATCGAGGACGTTCGTCGCCTGGGCATGGGCGGCTGTTCCGAACGGACTGGCGGTACGAGAATTGAAGGTCGGCGGCCTGACCGCACCCGTCTCGAACCCCGCCTGCGCATGCAGTAACGTCAGCAGGTCATCGACCGAATTCGCCGCTTGCACAGGTGCGGCGGCCGCTACCGGAGGCGTCGAACCGGCGATGCTCATGAAGTTCCCGAACAGAGAACTTGCGCCGCTTGCGGCCGTCAAGCTCGACGAGTCGGGCGCGTGGCAGGTCATCGATTGATCGTCGACGGTCGCCAGCGTCGGATCGACGCAAGACTGAGTGGTCGGGTCACATTGCGTGCCGGTCGAGTCGGTAAAGCTTAGTGGGTTGTTACGAACATAGGCGTAGGTGTTCGATCCATCGACCAGCCCTTTCGGGTCGGACGCCGTCCATCGCCCCAGCCAATCGGCGTAGTACCGCGCTTCGCTGTAATACAGCGAGCTTTCGGTATCCCGCTCTTTGCCGCTGTACCGATATCGCTTCGGCGTATCGGTCCGGCTGCGAACCGCTTGATAGGTTGAGCTGCCATACGGCGCATATTCTTCATACGAAATGATCCGCGCCCGGTCGTCGAGTTCGAGGCAGGCGGAACCGAGATGATTGCCGAACTGATATCGAATCAATTGACGCGGCATCGGATCGTCCTGCGCGGTGTCGACAGTACGGGTCTCCACCAAGGCGATGCGCTGCTTGTCGTCCTTCACGTGAAATGTCTCGCGCTCCAGCGCAGCGGTCTGTGGGCTGATGCCGCTCGCGCTGGCGCCTTCGTGCCTCCTAAAGATTTCGAAGCCGCCGAAATCGATGCGTTCTTCGGTGAGGCCGGGCGCCTTTTCCCACACCTTGCGGATGCGCGCGCCTGATCCATCGTAGACATAAAACGCCTGTCCGCCGCCGCCCAGATCGATCTGACGCAGTTGGTCGTTGTAGTCCCAGTGCATGTTTGGACCGGGCGCGCCCCCGCCGAGATGAGGCATACGGACAAAGCTGCCGTGGGCATCGTACAAATAGGACTCGCCCTGCGGAGAATCGCTTCCCGGCTTCAGCGTGCTGCGGGTCAACCGGTTGGTCGTCTTGAGCTGCGTGCCGCCCGTTCCGTCTTCGATCAGACTCGCTTCCTCGTACTCGTACGCTCGTGTCCAACCCGGCTTCGCCTGATCGCTACCGCGATGCTGCATCTTCAGGAAATTTCCGACGGCGTCGTACACGTAGCGCTCGATGTACCTGCCCATCGCGTTGCCGTCGTCGGGGGCCAAGCGTCCGGCGGAGTCGGCCGAGCCGTGACCCACACGAGCCGAATCGTCGGGAGCGTACGCAACGGATGTGCCGCCCTGTCCCAGATGTTCTCGACCGGTTCCTTCGATTAATCGATAAAGCGCGTCGTACGTGTAATCGTTGCTCGGCTCGACGCATTTATTTCTGAAAAAGATCGTTTGTTGCGCGTCGTCGCGAATGTGTGTGATGTTGCCCGATGGATCGTAGGTGTAATGAAGGTTCTGTAACCGGTCAGCCGCTTCGCTTCGGGTGTGCAGTTCGACGAGCCGGAACGTGAGCGGATCGTATCGGTAGAACGTGCACGCACCGTTCTTGTAGGCAATGGACAAACGTTGACCCTTGGCATCGTAGTCAATATCGGCGACGCCCACCGATGAAGGTGGCTCGTCTTCCGGATCCAGCAGCGCAACAGGTTGGTCTATCCGCTCGAGCCAGACATCGACGCGCTCCAACAAATTCGCTTCATTAAAAACCGGTTGGACGACGTTGAACGGCTTGGATCGTCCTCCGCGCACGAAACTACTGCGCGGTGCGATGGACTGGATCGGTCGATTGAGCGCGTCGTAGCGCGTGCTACTTTCAAAGACCTCACAATCCAGCTTCGGATTCAGATTCCAGTCGGGAATCGTCTTGTAATCTGCAACGAGGCGGCGCGTGCTGTGAACCAGGTTTCCTTTGAAATCGAAAGCTTCAACAGGCATCTCGTTCGCGTCGACTCTCGCGCTGATAACGAATCCAGCCGAATCGAAGTGACGGAAAATACGCGTGCGCAAATTGAGCGCTTCAGCATTTGCAATACCTTCGCCGTATTCGCTGCGTTCGATCAGAATATCGCGATCCAAGGTACGAGGATCCGATTCTGTGCTTGTGCCGCGCACCGTCGTCTCGACCAGGCGTCGCAGAGCGTCATACGCGGTCGCGTAGACATGCCCGCGGCTGTCCCACGCTCGAATGGAGTTACCGAGTACGTCCTGGAGTTTCCAGCGCGCGCCAGCCTCCATGCTGGACTGGTAAATGCGATTGCCGGAAACGTCGTAGACGTAGCGCATCATGATCCGGCCGAGCGAATCGTCGCCTTGCTGAACTGCATCGCGGACGACGCGCTGATTGCCTTCGATGTCCAGCTCGACACGCGTTGCAAAAGCATCTTCGCGGCCGTCGAGATCGTGGCCGGCACAGACGACATGGTTCCTTACTACCGTCAGGAAGGGACGGCCGAGCACGTCGAGATGCGCCGTGCTCGGGGTGTCGGCGTGAGCTGCGGCACGCTGGGCGGCAACGCGCTCTTCTTTTCCTAGCTCGCCGTCGATGCGTTGTTCATGCCACGTCCTCCACAGCGGAGCTGAAGGGGATTGCGCCTTGAAGTACGCAGCTACAAATCCGCCGATATCCTCATCAGTCCGTGGATCGCCCGTCTGCGATTGACGCGGCGCGCAAGTATCGTTCGTATCGTACGTCGTCTGGCGCCAGGCATCGAACACAACCTTCTCATAGGTATGGTTCGGATGCAGTGTAGCGATCACTCGCCCGACCGGATCATAGAAAAGCACGGGACTTACACCGACGCGAACACCGAACTCGTGGCTGTGCGTGGCGCTGAAGAATGGCTCGAACTGGCGAACCGGCTTGCCTTTGTTGTTGAAGATCGTCCAGCCCGTGGTGACCCAGCGTCGATTGACGAAGGGCGCGCGCGGATCGTTGGCGTCGAGCGGTCCCGGTTCCGCCTGAACCTTCCGCTGAATCTCGCGGCCGAAGCCATCGGAGTAAGCGAAAGTGAGTTGAATCTTCAGACCCTGCCGTGGCAACGGCGCGTTGACATGCGTCTCGCGAGCGAACGTCGCGCTACAACTCGGCTGCCACTGTGTCGGGTCGTCCGGGTAGGCCGCTTGCGTACGTCGAAAGCGATCTACGTCGTAGACGATACGCGTGGTGGCGCCTTTGAGGAGCGTCTTCGCGACAGCGTGAGGATCGACACTCCCGAACAGGCCGTCGAGCTGCGCTTGATCGAGATCGGCAACGAACTCAGCTAACGAGTCGCCTTCGGCCGGCGACGGGAGCGGTTTGCCCATGACCGCGGTGCCCACGACCATGCCGAGCGTGTCGAAGATGACTTCCGTCCGGTTGCGGTTAGCATCGCTGACGGTGGTCGGCTGCATTACGATATAGTCGTAACTATCGACCGAGATGCGATTTCCGAGCGCATCTCGCGTCCCCGTGATCAGCAGACCGTAGGCATCGAAATCGACGATCGAGTCCTGGCCGAAGGGACCGCGGTAGCGGCGCGACATGAAAAAGTGAGCGTCAGCTTCTGCGAGCTCCTCCGCCGCAGAAACGTCCTCCACGTGAAAGAACGAGCGTCCGGAGGGCACCCACCAGTGACCGTTCCCGTCGAGGTCGACGTAGCCTCCGGTCGAAGCATCCTGTCCGCCCAGCACGACTGCGGGATCTGGCAGCAAAGCTTCGAGGCTTTGTCCCGGACGGCGGCGCTGGAACGTTTCATCAAGAAGACCCGGCGTGAACGCGAGCTTGTAACTCTCGCCGGGCAGACAAAGCGATTGAACTTCGCCCGGCGGCAGCAAGCCGTCCAGATCGTTGCGACGATAGAGCGTTCGCGTCCATTCAAGTGGCCGACGCCGCTGACTCCCCGTGGCTGTCGCTTCGTAAGCGATATCGGGGCCTGATCGCTTGTGGCGCAGACGGCCTCCGCACATCGGATCGGGCTCGACAAAGTCCGATGCCTGGAACCGACCGCTCTTCGCTGTCGGTGTATAGTCGGTCAGCTCGAAGGTAATCGTCTCATAGGGAAGTGGATTGCGTTGGGCATCAGGCAGCGTGACGGCGTTGGTGAAGCGCGTCTCGACATAAGTCAGAAGTGGGGATGTTTGCCGTGTGCGATCCCATTGCGTCGACAGCGGAGAGACGCGGCGTCCATAAGCAATCGCAACCTGCTTGAGTAAATTTCCATAGTCATCCACTTCCAGCGTCAGTTTGTGCTGAATGCGCGGATCTTCTGGATTGCGTTCGTAATGATGGGTGATCGATTCACGTTCGTGCGTGAAGAATACCGCGTAGCGATTGAGGCCTCGATGTTGCAGCATCCGGATGCTGAAGTTCTGTTCTGTAATCGTGTAAGGCGTCCGTGCTCGTCGGGTCCATGCAGGTGTCGCACGCAGACCCTCAGCGTCGTCCGCATAAACCTCCTGGCGCAGCAGCGTACCTTTCAGAGATCGGCAGGCCTCGCGCTCTTCTTCCGGTGTCAAACCGGGCGGCACGATGGTGTCGTCGAGAAGCTGGGTGCGGACAGCCGCGAGCGTCAATCCGGGCTCGCGAAAATACTCACGCTCGAACAGACGAGAGACGCGGTCCGCGCCGAGGTAAATGCCAGTGTGGAACCAGCTCTTGGTATGCACAGGCGGCACGTGCGATTCGGCAGCGATATTGTCTGTCGGTAAGCCGTCGCCGTCGAACGCCGCAAACCGTTCGGTATCCCACTGCTCGACCATGCCGAAGCCGCGAAACTCGCGCTCCTCGCCATCATAGTGGCCATGATGGTAGGCGAAACGCGTCACGAATCGATTTCGACTGATGTGGTCGGTCGCCTCCACCCGTTCAACGACGTGTACCGGGAACGGCAAACGCGTCACCCACGGCCGCCCTGCTTCTCGATCGGCAAGATAGAACTCGGTGGAGGATTTGTACGTCAGCCGTGTCTCCGCACCGAGCTGATTGTCGTAGCGCGCCAGCAGATGTGGCTTGGTGCCGCGCGCAAGATCGATGAACTCCACCGGACGCCATGCGATGCTCGGAAGCGCGGTCGACCACACAAGGCACGCTGTCCCACGGCCGAGCAGGTCGATGACATCGAGCGACACACCATCGGTCAGCACCATTTCGGAGATCGTGCGCGGCTGGCTCAGTCCATTGCCGCTTTCATTGAGAAAGATCTTTACGCCCTTGCGTCCGGCATAGATGACGTCGGTCGGTCCGGAGCCATCGACGTCAGCGAAGCGGATCCGGCGCGCATCGAAGATGCCGTCCTCGTCGAAGTAAGGCGCGCCCTCCATCGTAACCTTCACGCCGAACCGGCCGTGGCCAAGATTGGGCCAGTAACAGACCTCACCGTTGCGAACACGAACGAGATCGGACAGTCCGTCGCCCGACATGTCGGCAATGAACACCGCCTGATCCGCCTGCCCGAACAGCACGCGCGGACCGCGCTCCTCGTTCCATGGCACGCGCACGCGCACCGCTTCGCCGAAACCAAGGTCGCCCAGGGAGGGATGCCAGGTGATGGCCTGATCATCCATGATTAGAATGTCCGCGAGCCCGTCACCCGACAAATCGGTCAGACGAACGTTCGGACTGCTGAAGTCGACGAGTGGAAAAGCGCGGAACGGCCGAAATGGTGTCCAGCCTTCCTCGTCGGTCCGATCGAAATATCCGCCGGTGCCCTGCACGAGCGTCGCAAGCTCAAGTCGACCGTCCGAGTCGAGGTCGATAAGCTGCGATCGGCCGCCCTCGCCGATGGGCCTTGAGCGGATCACCTGAACGGAGCCGAACTGGCCGTGCCCCCGATTCGGCTTATAGTACCAAGCGCCCTCCTCCTCCGCGAGCACGCCCGCGATTCCTTCGCCATCAAGGTCGATCCACTGATAGCCATGGCCGGCGACACCCGCGGGAAGATTCTCGAGACTTTCGCGTGGAAGCTGCTCGACTTTCCACTTTTGAGGCGTCGGCTCGTCGAGCGGACTGGGGTTGTAGCTCAGCAGCAACGGGGGTAGCGACCGACGCCGATACAATCCTTCTTCGAGCGGCCGATATCCGGATTGCGTGACGCGCGCCAGACGTGTGCCGAGCGATCTGGCGTCGTAATCGAACTGGATGTCACGCACGAGCGTTCGCTCGGTCCCAAGCCGCTCCGGCATGCGATGCGCGACGAGAATTCGCTGGCATAATCGATGCGTGCGGATCTCGAAACCGGCGCGCGTTCTCGAAAACGGATCGCGACGCGCCTGCCTTGGAAGCGGCAGATCGTCCGTCCAGCGCACACGTTCGAATCCCTCCGCCTCGGGTTCATGCGCAAATGGCTCGTCGCCATAGTCGAGTACGGCTTCGAACAGCCATCCGGTTTGCGGATCGATCTGCGGCCGTGGAAGATGATTACGGCGCGCCGAATCGAGTGAAACATCGAGCAGCACCGGCCTGCGGTTTCCATACCTGACACGTTTCAGGTACCGGTTCGCGCTCCGGGATCGGAGGCGCTCGCTGGCGCGGGTGATATCGATGCCATCATCGCCTTCGGCTGCATATTCATACTCAATAGCGTTTCCGCGATCGTCGTAGCTGCGGCAGATAAGCCACTCGAAAATGCACTGTGCATCCTCAGGATCTGCAATGCGCGACGCAAGCGTTTCGCCGTATACGGTGAGAACGTTGTCTCGGGAAATGGTGCGCCAGTGGGTGTCGCCGTCGGCGATGCGGGTCCAGCTCTCTATCCGCGAAAAGGTTCCTTCGATGCGAGGTCGAAAGGCTCGCACAAAGTAGCCGCTCACCTCCCGATACGCTGTCCACGGCGCGTCTGCTGCGGTGATCGGCACGAGATCTTCCGATCCGGACAACAGGAAGATATCTGCCGCAGCATCGGCTGCCGCGACATTTTCGGCACGGCGCGCGAAAGGCACGTAACGCGGAACGCCCTTGTCCGTCCGCCTGGAGATAGAAGGAAGGCCGAGCGTCCAACCCAGTCCGAAAGGGCCATTGCCCGACCCGGAACTGTAAGACAAAGCGAGTGCAGGTTGAAATTCGCTGCGACTCTTGCTCAGCGGAATTGGAATGGAGAGGGTTGCTGTGCCATTCACCGGATTGGTTTGAAATTTCTCACCCAATCCTCGAATAGCTCCGCCGCCTTTCGGAACGTTCACCTGCGGTGCCGCAAATGACGACGGCGTCTCGGGTGATTGCTCCGTTTGCGGCATGTGTCCTTCGCCCTATCGATAGTTTTCCGTCCTTTGCTGACACACAGAGGTTCAATCTCAAGGGGACAATCGATAGCGCGAAACGCGGGAACAGACTCTATTGATTTATCAAGTGGTACCAACCAAGCTCGCTATTTAGTATTTAGCCTTTTGCGAGAGTTCTATCGGTTCAGAGAGAGGCTTGATCTCCCAAGCAGAGCGATGGATCGGCCGATGCCGTATTGCGCGATATCAGGACGATGAGGCTGAGACGAGACGAGCAGTGGTGAATAGGAGCAACCTATGATCGAGGTTCGGCGGGTGGACGACGGCGGCGCACTTAGCTTCGAAGTCGTGGTGCGCGAAGGAAAGGGCGAGACTCGTCACCGCGTTACAATGTCTGAAGTCAAGAGCCAGCAGTTGACCGCCGGAAAGCACACGCCTGAACGCTGCATCGAGGCCGCCTTTCGCTTCCTGCTTGAACGGGAGCCCAAGGAGTCGATCCTCGCTCGCTTCGATATTTCCGTGGTTTCACACTACTTCCCGGAATTCGAGCACGAACTGCCCCGCTATCTCGCGCGATTCTGAAGTCAATTTCACGCTCTATATTAGCTGCGATGCGGGGGAACGTTCGCGGTTGCGCAGGGTCTTCCGCTGTGCTTGTTTGAACCTCATCAACGCTCGCCAAGCGGTAAAACGGCAACGCGTTGCGGGGATATTGTCTTCCCACTACGGGCGAGCATTGGCGGCCATGCGTGTCCATCCGGATGCTAACATGGCATGCATGCGCGGAAGCAGATAAAAGCCGCAAAGCGATCAGCCGGTGATGCATTCCGGCGCACGATGGCGGGTCAGAAAATGACAGGGCAGAAATAAAGGGCCGTCATGGGTTTCGCGAAATGCGCTGCCGAGCCGGCCGGACCCGCGGCTTGCCGTGCTTACAACGTCACATGGTGACCGTCGCCGACCGCCAGCGAGCGAGCGTGACGCTCGCGCTGTGCGCAGGTGTCGCAGTGTTGACGCTGATGTCGCTGGGGATAGGCCCTGTGAGGTTGTCGCCGGCAACGATTCTCCATGCCTTGTTTGGCGGCGGTAGCGAAATTCAGCGGATCATCGTGCTGGAGATCCGCTTGCCGCGTACGATCCTCGCGATAGCGATCGGCGCGATTCTCGGTTTGTCGGGCGCCGCCCTGCAGGGACTCCTGCGCAATCCCCTGGCATCGCCCTCGCTGTTCGGCGCGCCGCAGGCGGCGGCGTTCGGCGCGGTGCTGGTGATCGCGCTGGGATTGGCCGACATTCATTCCTTTGTATTGCCGATGGCGGCGATCCTGGCTGCGTTTATTTCAGTGTTCGTGCTGCTCGTGATCGCGGGGCGCGAGACGAGTCTGCTGATCCTGATCCTCGCCGGGCTGGCGATCTCCGCTCTTGCAGGCGCGGCGACGTCGCTGACGATGAACCTGTCAAGCAACCCTTTCGCGGCATTGGAAATTGCATTTTGGCTGCTGGGATCGCTGGAAGACCGCAGCTTTCGGCATGTGACGCTGGCGCTGCCGTTCATCGTCGCGGGAGCTGCCACCCTGATGAGCCAGCGTCATGCGTTTTGCACGCTCAGTCTCGGTGAAGAAGCCGCCTTCAGCCTGGGGGTCAACGTCGGCCGGCTTCGGTTGTGGACGATCCTTGGCGTTGCCCTTGGCGTTGGCGGTGCGGTCGCGGTGGCCGGCGCCATCGGCTTCATTGGGCTGGTCGCCCCACACCTGATGCGCCCTCTGATCGGCTACGATCCGGCGAAGCTGCTGGTACCGAGCGCACTGACCGGCGCGGCGCTACTGCTCGCGGCCGATATCGCGGTGCGCGTTATTCCCTCGACCTCGGACATCAAGGTTGGCGTCCTGACCGCGCTGATCGGAGTGCCGTTCTTCCTCTACCTGATCGTGCGCGAGCGGCGGGCGCTGGGTGGAGGAGTGGCATGAGCGAGACGGCTGTTCTCGTCGCATCGTCGCTGTCGGCGAGCCTTGGAAAGAGAGTCGTCCTGCGCGACATTTCGCTGGCACTCCCCGGTCGGCACCTTGTCGCGCTGGTCGGGCCGAATGGCGCAGGCAAGACCACAGTGCTGCGGGTGCTGGCGGGACTGCTGCCCTCGAAAGGCAGGATCGAAGTTTGCGGCGACGCGCTATCATCTCTAAGCCTTCAGGAACGCGCGCGCCGTTTTTCCTATCTGCCGCAGGGCCACCAGATACATTGGCCGCTGCCGACAAAGGATGTCGTGGCGCTTGGACGATACCCGCACGGTGCGATCGATCCTGGAAGGCTGACCGACCACGATGCCGCGGCCGTGATGCGGGCGATGCAGATGGCTGACGTGACAGATTTGAGCGATCGTCGCGTGACGGAATTGTCGGGCGGCGAGCGTTGCCGGGTCGCGCTGGCGCGGGTGTTGGCGGTGGAAGCGCCAGTGCTTTTGGCCGATGAACCGACTGCATCTCTCGATCCACGCTATCAGATCGAGATCCTGATCAAACTGCGGGCAACGGCCGACAGCGGAACGCTGGTTGTCGTGGTGACGCATGATCTCGGGCTCGCCGCGCGTTTCGCCGATATTATTCTGGTGATGTCCGAAGGGCGTCTGGTGTCGCAGGGACCACCTGCCGACGCGCTTTCGGAGGCCATCATGTCCGAGGTCTTTCGTATCAAAACCTATCGTGCCGACCATGAACGCGAAATCGTCCTCGTGCCGTGGGCGGAAGTTTGATCGCGATGTTGCGGCGTACGAGATTGCATCGCTTTCGTAAGGCGATCCGGGCCGGTATCACCACATGGAGAAACGGTGATCTTGTCGCCGTCGCCCTGGCCTTGACCGTCGGCATCGTCACGCCCGCGCACGCCGCGGGTCTACCGCGTGTTGCGTCGATTAATCTGTGCACCGATCAGCTTCTGATGACGCTCGCCGACCCGGTACAGATCGTCGGCCTTAGCCCTTATTCGCGCGATGCCGCACGCTCCTACGCCGCGGACGAGGCAAAGAAGTATCGGCCGCTCTCCGGCGAGGCGGAGGACGTGCTGATGCTCAGACCCGACGTCGTTGTTGCCACCCAGTACACCAAACGCGCGACGCGGGAGCTGCTGAAGCAGCAAGGGATGCGCGTGGTCGAATTCGATGTCGCAACATCGATCGATGACGTGAAGGAACAGATTCGCCGGATGGGCGATCTTGTCCGGCATCCGGATCGCGCGCAGATCCAGATCGCGCGGCTCGACGCTGCGGTGGCCCGCGCAAAGGAGGCGGCGACGCGCAGGCCCTATCGGGTGCTGGCGCTGTCGCGACGCGGCTGGGTGTCGGGCGATAACAGCCTCACGAGTGCACTGCTCTCGGTCACCGGGCTGTCGAACGCGGCATCCGGTCTTGGCATTACGCACGGCGGGTTTGCAAAGCTTGAAACCATTGTTGCCGCTCGACCGGATCTTATCCTGATATCGGACGGCAGCGATGTCGCCGAAGACGAAGGCAGCGCGCTTCTGTTGCACCCGGCGCTGGAGAAGATGTATCCGCCATCGCGACGCATCGTGATTCCTGAAGATCTCACGGTGTGCGGCGGGCCGATGCTTGCCGAGGCGCTGGACCGGTTGATCGCGGAGCTGAAGCGAATCGGAAACTAGCACTACTTTGGCAGATTTATTAGATGGATCGTCTCAACAGGATTCTCGAATCACGTTTTCAATGATTCATGGGTGGTCGGCTTTTTGGAG
>NZ_JAVDPZ010000041.1:0-26673 GCF_031453995.1 Nitrobacter vulgaris
AGGGAAAAGCGCGCTTCGCGAGCGGCCTCTGCCGCGCCCAGACTGGCCTGCTTTTACTCCGCCTCCGTGGCTTGGTTTTGCTCCGCCGTTGACACCGTGCGCGACCGACTGACAAAGTCTGACGTTAAACCGTCAGGATCGCTCGGAGAGCAACATGCCATTGCTGCCCATATTGCTAAGGTTGAGGTTCGCACCAAGCACCTGGCTGTCACCCTCAAGGCGATTGAACCGACGTCCAATCATGATCATCTCGAACTGGCTCGAGACGACGATAACGGCACCACGCAAGGCGAAGTCCTGATTCCGTGGACCAAGCCGCCGATGCGCAAGTTCCGAGAGGTGATCCAGCCCGCATCCGCATCCCCCCGGCGAACACGACCGATCCGGGCCGAGCGTCGCGCAGGCCTGATCCGTGCCATTGCCCGCGGCCGGCAATGGCTGGACGAGATCGTCTGCGGACGATCAACAATCGAACAGATTGCGGTCCGCCATAAATGCAGCGCTCGGCAAATCAATCTGACACTGTCGATGGCTTTCCTCGCGCCGTCACTGGTCAAGGCCGCCATCGAAGGTCGCCTGCCTCGTGGCATCGGCATCGCTGAGCTCCGCGATGCGCCGCCCGAATGGTCGAAACAGTATACCAAGCTCGGATTGCCCGCGCTTTAGTTATAGTTGTCGGAACGACGGCTGCGCCTACCAACCCTATTACTTTTGGTGTTCGTTTCGTCTGATCCTTCGAACAAAGGTTGGCAGATCACCGAATCAGGCCAGACCATTCAGGTGCGATTAGGAGCGCTCAAGGCAAACAGCCGCCCGGGATCTGCACGATGCCCGACAACAGGTCGTTATTCTAAGCTGAGGGAACCCCGCCAGGAACGGGAATTTTCGGACCAGAGACAGCGGCCGAAAACCGGACAGATCCACGAACGGAGACAGCCACCCGCAGGACCAGAGTCAGAAAAGCCCGCCAACGGCGGGCCTTTTTCGTCAGTCTCTGACAATCTGAGAAATAGCAGACTGGATGGTGGCGGACGCAGTCGGCTGCGAACCGGTCTCCCTGTTATTTGGGCTAAACAGGGTGATTTCGGGCAAAAAACAGGGAGACGTAGAGCGACGATCGTGACTTACGCCTGCCTCGTAGCGTTTTCTGTGATTTTTCTGAAAGAGGATATCAGGGAGTAACAGGGAGGCGCCCCGTAGAAACACGGTCGAAAAGGACAAAAACACAGACTTTTTTCGAGCACGCTGCCCTTTTCATTTGCTCTCGTTTGTCTATAGATGTTTGATAGACAGGAGCGCTTTCCTTGCCTCATTCTGCAATTGCCGTTTTCACCAGCAAAACATTTGAGACGCTGCTCGCACATGGCGGTTCCGGCCCCTGGGTAGGTGCGGAGCAACGCGTGCAGCAGCAGGAATTTCTGGTCTGTGTCCGAAAGGAGAGGCCTGGCGCGGAAAGCCACGGCGGGGCCTTTTTGGTCGGCAAGATCAGTGCTGTCCGTAAGCACGGCTTTGACCGACGAGGTCAACAGCGCTGGTTTTTCGCGATCAGCGAATTCGCCATTCCCAGTGGTAGCGGCCGATGGGAGTGGCGTAATCCGGTCAGGTATACAACCCTCGAGGAACTCGGGATTGAGCTAAGGAAGCTCAAATTCAAGCCTGCGCCGCCGGCCACGCAGACTATACCGACGCCGGACGCCATATCTAGCGTCAAGCCCTTAACGATAGCCGAGGCCAAGGCGGGGCTGGCCGCGAAATTCGGCGTGAGCCCGGACGCAATAGACATCCACATCAAAGGATAATCGGGGGGCGCGTTAAGCATTGCGGGCATTGGTATGCCACGTCGCATTGCTATGTTTATTAGATATCTATAGACGTGTCTGACGAAACACGGACTTCAATCGCAGGCATCGATATGAATAGCCCACAGATCCAACACGTCGCGCCGCAAAGTTTGAGGCCATATGCCGGAAACGCACGCACGCACTCAAAAAAGCAGATCAAACAGATCGCAGGATCGATCGAGCGGTTCGGCTTCCTCAATCCGTTGATCGTTTGTGACGGCGTGGCGATCGCCGGAAATGGGCGATTGCAGGCTGCGCTGCAGCTAGGTCTCAAATCCATTCCGATCATCGTCGTGAAAAATTTGTCCGATGCTGATCTGCGGGCCTACGTGATTGCCGACAATCGGCTCGCGCAGAATGCAGGCTGGGACCCTGATATTCTGGCGATCGAATTGCAGGGCCTTCTTGACCTTGGCTTTGATGATTTAGAACTGACAGGATTTTCGCTCGGCGAGATCGACGGTATTCTCAGTGACGCCGCTGAGAAGAGCCCTCTCGAGCCCGGCCCCGAAGACTCACTTCCCGAACATTTCGGAGCTGCCGTCTCACGTCCAGGCGATTTGTGGATGCTCGGAGCACATCGTCTGATATGCGGCGACGCTCAGAACGAGGCGGACTACGATCGCGTATTGGCAGGAAAGCCGGCCGATCTTGTTCTGACAGATCCGCCCTATAACGTTCCTATCAAGGGCCACGTCTCCGGCTTAGGCAAGACACAGCATGCTGAATTTGCGATGGCCTCCGGCGAAATGTCGGAGAGTGAATTTACACGTTTCCTAGCAACGTTTCTTGCTCACGCTAAAGCTCATTCCAAGGCCGCTGCGATTCTATTCGTCTTTATGGACTGGCGTCATTTGTTCGAACTGACCGTCGCTGGACGCGAAAATAACCTGGAGCTGAAGAATCTTATCGTTTGGGCCAAAGACAATGCCGGAATGGGAAGTTTCTACCGATCAAAACATGAACTCTGTTTTGTCTTCAAAAATGGCGAGGGTTCTCACGTCAACACCTTTGAGCTCGGGCAGCATGGCCGCTATCGGACGAATGTTTGGGAATACGCCGGCGTTAATACGTTTCGAGCGGGTCGGACAGAAGATCTGGCGATGCATCCAACGGTTAAGCCAACGGCGATGATTGCAGATGCCATTCGCGACGTGACCAAACGGGGAGCCGTAGTGCTCGATCCCTTCGCCGGCAGCGGAACGACGCTGATCGCAGCCGAAAAGACCGGACGCGCGGCCTGTGCCATCGAATATGATCCGCGCTTCTGTGATGTCATCATACGTCGTTGGCAGCAATACACCGGTAAAGCTGCGACGCTTGAGGGCGACGCAGGCACCTTCGAAGACGTTGAGCTGAAACGCGCCAGTTCCTCGACCTCCGAGGACAATGGCAATGGATGACGATCACCAGCCTGAGGTCCTTCTCCCGGCCCCATCCTCTGATGACGCCACCGTTGGCCCTGGCCGCCCGCCGAAAGCAACACGTTGGAAAAAAGGAGGTCCCTCGCCCAATCCTAAAGGGCGTCCGCGAAAAGATTCCATGTTCGCAGACGTGAAGAGGCTATTCGAAGATGCATTGAAGCAGAAGGTTCCGCTGACGCGCAACGGCCGACGCGTGTACCTGGCGAAGGTTGAGCTGGGCTTTGAGCAACTGGCAAACCAGTTTGCCAAGGGTGATCGCCACGCGCGGCGTGACGTTTTCACGTATTCTGAACAGCTGGGCATTGACCTTACCGGTAAGGCAGAAGCTCTCAAAGAGACGCTGACACCCAACCACCAGGAGATCCTCGACGCCTATTTAGCCCGTCAACGATCGTCGGACGACCGGCTTAAAGATGAGCGCGTGATTGCGCCGGTCGATTTGCTCGATAACGACGCGGATGAAGTGCGCTAGTATGAGCCCCATATCAAATGCCCTTGATACGGCAGAAATCCCTCCCCAGCTTGTGCTGCGCGCGGCGCTCGCCTGCGATTTCTGTGCATTTATTGAGTTTAGCTTTGGCGTCCTTCGACCGGGGACGCCATTTCGACCCAATTGGCACATTGAGGCGATGGCTCACAAGCTGGCTCAGATCGCCTCTGGCGAGGTCAAACGGCTTATCGTCACCCTGCCCCCGCGCAATCTCAAATCAATCTGCGCGTCCGTTGCGCTGCCTGCTTGGTTTCTTGGTCATCATCCCTCCGAAAGGGTGGTCGCTGTTTCCTATTCCGATTCGCTCGCGAAAACCCACGCCAACGATTTCCGCAAAGTCGTGAGTGATCCGATCTATCAGGCCACGTTTCCGGCAATGAGGGTTTCACGCGATACCGATAGTGAGATCCATACCACGCTACGCGGGCGCCGCTACGCCACCTCGATCTGACAGGGCGCGGCGGTAACCTTGTCATCATCGATGATCCACTCAAACCCAACGATGCCCATTCGGAAGCAGCCCGTACTCGGAGTATAGAATGGTATCGCTCGACGCTGGTGACGCGACCCGACGACAAGATGGCCGCCCGCATTGTCGTTGTCATGCAACGCGTTCACGAGGAAGATCTGGTTGGTTATCTTTTGGACCAGGGCGGATTTGAGGTCTTAAATCTTCCAGCGATCGCGCAATCGGATGCCTCCTATGAGCTTGGCGCGGGTGGTATTTACAGGCGCCAAAAGGGTGAACTGCTTCATCCCAACCACGAACCGGCCGAGGTACTGCGCGATCTCAAGAAAAACATGGGATCCTATGCATTCTCTGCGCAGTACCAGCAGTCTCCTATTCCACCAGGTGGCCGGATCATCAAAAAAAGATGGTTCAAGAGATACGGCCAATTGAGTCATGAACCGCGCGATCGTATTCTCATTAGCTGGGATATCGCGCTGAGCGAAACTGAGGCCGGAGACTTTTCGGTAGGCGTCGTGCTGCTCTGCCGAGAGGAAACGTTTTATGTCCTCGATGTTGTTCGGGGCAAATTTCCCTTCGATCAACTCAAGCGCAAAATTATAGAACAAAAGCAAATCTATCATCGCTCAACATTAATTATTGAGGAGTCTCCCATCAGTCATGGCCTCATTCAATCATTACAGGAATCGCGCATCAATGTGGTCACGTTCCGGCCCGACAGAGACAAACGGGCTCGAGTGATTTCACAGAGCGATCTGTTCGAAGGCGGATCCGTGTTTTTTCCAACTACAGCACCGTGGCTCGAGGACTTTGAACATGAACTCCTTGCCTTTCCGGGCCGGCATGATGACCAAGTTGATGCTCTGATTCAGGGTATCGCTTGGCAGCGCGAAGGATTCGGCATCGCGCAGTCAGGGCGAACGATCGGAATGATTTAATGGAACGGCGAAGACCCGCGCTCGCGAAGTAGGTCATTAGGGACATCCGTCGTACGACCGCATAACAGTACTCGGCTGAGGGAAAGCGACGCGGTGAGGAGTCGATCGCCGCGCCGTACCGCCGCCAAGGCGTCACTGAGAGCCTGTATCAAAATTGGTCGAAGGGGTTTCTGCAAGCCGCTAAGAAGCAGCTTGCCGGCAAGACGGCGCGGACGGCCACCGGCGACGAGGTGAAAGTGAGAGCTTAGCATGATACAATCACGCTAACGAAAGGGAGATGAGGTCC
This sequence comes from Nitrobacter vulgaris, assembly GCF_031453995.1. Taxonomy (NCBI): domain Bacteria; kingdom Pseudomonadati; phylum Pseudomonadota; class Alphaproteobacteria; order Hyphomicrobiales; family Nitrobacteraceae; genus Nitrobacter; species Nitrobacter vulgaris. Next base: position 5,449 of record NZ_JAVDPZ010000041.1, read on the forward strand.
GATGAGATCCGCGCCTTTATTGCCGAAAATGAAACGCGACTGAAGACGAAGGATTAGGGCCTGCCTCAAAGCTGGAGCTTGGGGCGCGACTGGCACGGAACAATCAGTTGTCATCCGATAACAGTTCCGAAACCATTCGCTCTGCCTGTCAAATCCGCTAACGATTTCGAAAATCGCTCGCTGCATAGTCGCCCGCGTCAAAAGAAGCGGGGTTCGTTGTATGAGTGGGAATGTTGACCTGGAAAACGTGCGTCGATATCGCACCATTGCTTCGCTCTATCGTCAGACCGCCGCGTTCCGTCCTGCGCAAAGATGGACGCTCCTGGCGCAAGCCTATGAATATGAGCGTCTCGCGATGACAGAGCTCGAAGCCCACTTCAACGGTTATGACAGCGCATCGTGGAACGTGGCTGCCACTGCGTGAGCGCGGTCGAAGAGCCGGCTTCCAATTTGTCGCGGTTAATGCATCCCCTCGGCCAGCCACCGAAACAGCCCCGTCTCTATCGCGGCGTTCGCTACCCGCTCAGCCGTCCAAAGATGCAAATCGACGGAGTCAGGCATCCTGAGGACTTTCGGCGCGCTTTGATAGATAAAGAAACAGCGATCGAACTGACGTCGTGATGAAACCGCCGGACATAGTATCGAGTTCTGCCTGTGGTGACCGGCTCTTGAACTGAATCCAGGCGACCTCGTTTGTGATCGGTTGCGGCAGCACCATATCCACATCACCTTAGAGCGGGGCTAGGGAAACGAATTCGCTGCCCGTCCCGGACAATCCCGTCACAGCTCGGGGACTGAAGGCTTAAGCTTTGAATGAACTTTGCGTCTGCCCGCGCATTAGCGGAGCAGTTAAGAAAGGGAGAGTTCAATGTCGAACCCGAATGACAAGGTAGACCACAGCTCAAAGGCCCCGCTGAAGTCCGACATGAAGGCAGGCGTTCAGCCCAACCAGCAGCCGGGCGTGAAGATCCCGAAGAAGGAGGGCGAGCACCCGGAAGGTACGCAAGACCAGGGCAAGAGCTGAGAGCTCGCACCTCCAAGAAGCCGCCAGCCTGCAGCCGGCTGGCGGCGCGAGGGCGATGAGCGAGAAGCTGCGCCCATTACACAAAGAAACAGGGGCGCAAATCTGAGACCGGGCAGTTAGGAACCCAGCCTGTACAACGCGGTTTCTCATTAGCATTTGGAAAACAATGGTGATCGTCATGTCGGATATTTTCAGATCATTGCTCAAGCTTTCAGCCGTTCCTGCGCGCTTTGGGTTAGTTGCTGCTGACGCTGCGGTGACCGTCGGAAAATCGATCGTTGAGCCGGAACAAACGCAGCAGAATCACTTTGCTCCGGCCGCGCGGTTTACCGCTGCGGAGATCAACGCCGCGGCGCAAATCACCAGCATGACTATCGGTCGAGACACGACCTTCCTCAATCTGCTTGAGCTCAATTTCCCGGAGGCGACTATCAGAGCGATGGCTGAAGCCGCATTGATCGCCGCGCGCGATGTTCGTCTCCAGGCCACCACCGGTACCGGTACCCAGCATTAAGTCCTGTATTCTAGGCGTCGGGCACTTCGGTGCGTGCTTGGCCGGCCTTCTCCTAACACTCTTGTAAGTAATTCAACAGCGCGTCACGTCTGCAAGTCTGATGGATACTCTCGCAATAGCGTTACATGGATCGCGGAAGTTCACAGCTAATCGCCGGAACTCTAAGCCGCCGGCTCCGTTTCCCTCGATGGAAATTGCGGTTCAAGAAGCGCGTCCTCAAGCTGAGGTAGGTGCCGCCGGCGATAAGCTGCTTATGTTTCACCAATGCGCGACCGCCGCCAGCATCGACCGACGGGCCCATCCGGACTCGAACCCCTTTCCTCAGCTAGACGTCCCAAAAAAACCCAACTTAGACGTCCCAAAAACACCCGCATTAGACGTGCCGAAAAAACCTGACCTGGACGCTCCAAAAAAACCTGATCTAGCCTAAGCGGTAACGCCTACCGGATCGCAGTCTGGCGAGCGATGCCGGGTGCTTCCGCTGATCGTCGGAGCACCCATACGTCAAGGCGCTTTCTGTCATTTTCAATTTGCCTCTCTTAGTCGGAGTGTGTGCCTGGACAATTCCGGGCGTGGACCAGCGACATACCGATGAGCGACTGGGTTGCCCTGGGATTTGGCGGCCTTTTTACGCTTGTGGTCGGAAGCGGATTGAATCGGGACTGATCTTCTACAGCAGCCGGGGCGGCTAGGATGTTGAGGCGTACCGAAAATGGCGTTCGAAGTAGTCCGAGACTTTCGATCGTCGATCCCCGGGTGCACTTGGGCGCCTTTCATTGCAATTCCTGTAGCAGCATCGAGCACAATAGAAAGCATCTTCGCCGATCTCGGAATGACGATCGCCTAATGTCATGAGTTCACTGGTCCCTCGCGGACAAAGGCTGGTCAGACACTACGCCGAATGCTCGTCGAGCACGGCGAGGGGCATCTCATCATTACGCTGCGCACCATCGTGGAATCATCCGGTAACGAACGCGCGCTGACGGCGGCCGGAATTCAGGGCGTGAGTGATCTCGTCCTGGCGCATGCGTCTTGGTCTGACCACGGACTGGCCTGGATCGAAGCGTTCTACAATATCGATTTGATCGAGCTCGCAAAGATTGCGAAGGCAAACCGCAAGGCGGTCCCGAAGCGTGAGGCTATGGCGGCGATGCTGTATGAGCGTTTGGCGCTGATCTTTGATCCGCCGCCGAAGCCAGGAAACATCGCCCATTCAAGCACACTAGAACGACGCCACGGTACGCTCATCTGCCGGCTACCTGATCAGGCGTCGGACTTTTCACCACGCGGCGGGAACGCCCACGCCCCATGCGTCTCCTTCTCTCGACACTCACGAGCGTACATCAACAGCGCATCACACGTCGCTGGTCGTTGATGGATCTGGCCAATCGCTCGGCCGGCTCAGCCTGCTCACGAAAACTCTGGATCATGTGCCACCTCATTTTAGGCACAAGTTGAGACTAAATGCCTTCGTTCCTCGAAGCATCGGCTCAGGCTTAATGGCGCGTAAATCCGAAAGGGTGGCCGACCCTCCGCACTGAAAAGGGAGGGTCGAGGCTAGCTGCGGTTGGCCCGCGCAGTGCGCGGTCGCGGTCCGGGCGAGTTGGCTCAAGCGTCGATCTCTTTCGCCGCCTCGGCCTTTGTGGCTCTTTTCAGAAGATCGCTTCGTTCGGCGGCGGCACGGCTTCTGCCTTTTGCCGCGTCTCTTGAGGCGCTTTTCGAGCGACTTGGTTTGTTTAACCCTGCGGCGTGTGCAGGTTCTTGTTACCGCCCAACTCGGGCTTGTGTATCGGCTCGTCTGGTCGGCCTGGAACTCCAGGAGACCGCGTGTGACGTGCACTGCGTCCTTCAGCTCTCCTCTTCCGCAATTCTTCGCACGCGTGCGCGTTCCCAAAATCACGCTCAACTAGTCAACGAGCTTCAGAGCGTCCTCGCCCGAGGGGGTTTCCACCTCCGGGTGACTTCCGCCACGAGATCTTTCGTACCCTTTTGCTCCATCTGTCCTCCTGGTTCAGTCCCAAGGCTCCCCTTCTAGAGCGTCTAGCGGGATTTTGAGAAAGCGTTTGCCATTGTTTTCTGGTTCGGGAAGTCGGCCACCCCGGATGTTCACTTGCATCGAATGCAGGATCAATTTGGGCATAGGCAGCTCGCGATCGCGTGCTTCGCGGAGCGCAACGAACTCCTCTTCGGTCTTTGCTTCTATGAGATGGCTGTTCTCAGCCCTCTGCTGGGCCACGGTGCTTTCCCAAGCAGGTTTCCTGCCACCGGGGCAGTAATCATGACCGGTGAACAGGCGCGTCTCGTCGGGCAAGGCCATGATGCGCTGTATGCTTCGCCAGAGCGCGGGAGCACTGCCGCCCGGGAAATCGGCGCGCGCCGTTCCGCCATCGGGCATGAAAATAGTATCGTGGATGAAGGCAGCGTCGCCAAGCAGGTAGGCGATGGAGGCTAGGGTGTGACCAGGGGTGAACAGCACCTCCACGTCCATGTTGCCGATCTTGAACCGCTCCCCATCAGCAAATAGCCGGTCCCATTGCGATCCGTCTGCCGGGCAACAGTCCGAAACGTTATAGATGCTCTGCCAGAGCTTCTGGACCTCAACGACCTTTTCACCGATCGCGGTCGGCACGTCTGTCCTGTCCTTCAAATAGCCAGCTGCTGAGAAGTGGTCCGCATGAGGATGGGTGTCGAGGATCCATTGAAGCCTAAAGCCCTGATCATCGACATAGCTCAGCAGCGCGTCGGCAGAGTGGGTCGCCGTTGCGCCGGACTTCGGGTCGAAATCAAGCACCGGATCGATGATCGCGCAGCTCTTGGTTTCGGGGTCGGCGACAACGTACTGAACGCTCGAAGTGCGCTTCTCGAAAAACCCCTTGACGAGGGGCCGTCCTGAAAGCCTCGGTAATGCTCGATCAGCCATTTTTTCCGTTCTCCTGAGGCGATAAGCGCGATGACGTCGCGCGATACGATGTAAAGACCGACGGCGATCACAAGATTGCAAAACGCGGCCCAAGGCCTGCTTCCCCGCCAGCGCGTTGCCGAGCGAAACGCGTGCAACTTCGCCCACGATACACTCCAATACGAAGAACGCCGCGAGAGGCGAACCGATGAGGCCTAAGATTGCATAGCTCGCCCCCATCGGCGCGCTGGGCGCTCCGGCAAGGGGCGGCGGACCACAATCGGGATGCGTTCCTGGATTGCGGATCCGGCACAAGAAATCCAGTCGAGCTAGAGACAAGCCTGTTCTGGCTGTTCGCACCCAGAATGGCCTGCCCAACCAAAATCAACAGCGGGCCTGATCGGGTCGGGGGTCATTGATTGGATTGCTACCACATAGTGCGCAGACAAGGCGGAACTAACGCCTCGGTATTCTCTTCATACCCGATCAAAAAGGAGCATTTCATGGCTACCGATGAGAGAAAAAAGCGCTGATTGGGAGCAACAAGGTCGAAGGGACACCCGTCTGCCGGTCGACACAGAGGTTACGCAATCGGACGGGAATCGGAGCCACCGCCCTCAACTTCAGCTCCGTGCGCAGGCTTTGGGCTAATCCATCGTCGGCACGATGGGTCAACATAGCTTCACCAGCTTGAGGTTAACAAATTTCTTGGAAGGCTAATGATGCTGGACACCAAGGGCCGTCAAACTTCCAATCGTGAACACGATGAGAAGCCAGGAAAGTTCATGCGTTTGTCGCCAGAATGCGATTCCCCAAAATCATGATAGAACCCGCTCAGCGCGAGCTAGATGGATTTGTTAAGCTTCTGGAGTCGTTTGGAATCAAGGTGCGTAGGCCGGATGCAGTCAACTGGAAACGCCGCTTCCGCACGCCGGACTGGCACTCGAGAGGTTTTGTTAATGCCTGCCCCCGCGATTCTATGCTGGTCATCGGCGATGAAATTGTCGAGACGCCGATGGCATGGCCGACCCGCTATTTCGAAACTCATTCTTATCGGACACTGCTGAAGGAGTACTTCCGCGCTGCCTCCTATTCTAAAAGATTGGGACATCTTGGTTGCGCCGGAGCCGAACCCAATCGAAGATCGGCTTCTCCAGATCACCTCCATGTGCGGTAAGTGGCTTAGTATGAATGTACTTACTCTCGACGAGAAGCGTGTTGTCGTTGAGCGACATCACACATCGATGATCAACGCGCTGGAACAGTGGGGGTTTGAGCCGGTACCTTGCGATTCTTACACTATGCCGCGTTTGGCGGTGCGTTTCATTGTGCGACGCTCGACATAGGCGGCGAGGTAGTCTGGAAAGCTACTTCTAGTTCAACGATTGGTCGATCCTTGGTGCCATTGACACCTCACCGCTGGACGTTTGTTTGCGGCGCGTCCTAAAACTGCATGGCACCGAGACATGGGAGCGGCGGGCCGCAAACCATATGCTGATTTGTCATCGTGACTTGCAGAAAACGATCGGCCTGATCCACGTCCTTCGATCATCTGCCGCCGCTCGGAGCGACATGCGCGCTCTCCATTTCTCCTATGATACGTCCCTAAGAAGCATTTTGAGCCGTCGAAGGTCGAACCCGGAAGATTGACCGCGCAGGCGATTAATGTCGCGCCGCTACCGCCTCACCGGAGCCGATGCAATTCGTCAACCATTCGCGGCGGTGATAATTGGTTCACCATCGCCGTTAAGCCCTTCTGACAATTCGTCGTGCGACTAATGCGTCATGATCGAAGACCAACTTCGACAGGGAGCGCGTCGGTCAGATTATTCTGGCCAGCGGGATCAGCATGGCAGCGAAGAAATCTCAAAAGAAAATCAGCGGTCGGACAACGACCGCGGCTGCCGCTGCTAATTCGATATCCATACATTGTCGGCAGCGTGATCAATACGGGCTTAGTGGCGATGAGTTCAGTTCAATCCTGCTTTGCCTCATAGCGACCAAGCGATTAATTTGAACCGCGCGGAAACGTGGTTCCAGGTTTAACCCGGTTCCGCGACATCAAGCTTAATCCCTGAGTTTCGTTGCGCCGGTTGTGGAGAGCGATAGCTTCCCGAAACCGGACATTGCCCTTCGTCCGGATCAGCGCTGGCGAGGCCGTCGGGCGAACATATACCGCTCGGCGGCTTCGTTCTGGAAAATGAGGATCTCATTTCACCACCGCTCAATCCGAACCTGACGCTACGCCACCGCTGAGCGCCGCGCCAAAGGGCCGACCAGAATTAATCATGAGGCGGTAGCATTCTCTGAGGGGGCTAGCGTGGATCCGAGACATTCAAACAAACCTGACCCTAAATGCCGTGAGACAGTCTTCAAACGGCGTGGTTTTGTTTAATTCGGCGGCGTATTCTGGTCATTTCTAGGCCTTGAAGGGATGGCGGGAAGGCCGCCATGCTTCTCGGGAGGGCGAGCACCATGAGTAGCATCTGAAAGGGCGGGACTATCGGAGGCGCGATTATCGTGCTGCTGGCCATAATTACGCGGCAATGAGCTACTTGGCTTTCAGTAACGCTAACCACGCAGCCGCCGCCGCGGTTGCCCTGTCCCATGCGATCTGTGCCGTGACGCCCGCTTGTAGGGCACCGACGAGTTGTCGGCAGGCGTATAAGAAAGTGGTTTCGGATTCCGCGATTTCGCCGTCAGTCTCTAAGTCTCTCGCTAGGCCTTCCACCAGCCAAGCGCGTCTTGGGCAGGCGAGCCTCTCGCAACCCTCAAAACCGAGACGGCTTAGCGGGCTCTAATCAAGCTTTCTTTCTCGCCCATCCGATCTTTGAGCCCTCACCACAATCGAATCGCTCGGAAGGTATTGAACCATAGGCTCAACGCCGGGTGCGGCAATCCTTTGCTTAAGACTAAGTGGATCGCGACGAGCTTGATGGCCTGTGCCGGCTAGAGGCCGGTGAGGGCCGACGAATGACCAGGTGCCGAACGACCCAGATCCTCATCGCGAGTGGCAGATAATCAGTGATCAGAAAATATACGCATTGACCTCGGCCTTGCTCTGACTTGGAGTCCGGATCGGCTTGCTAGCGTCGCAAGCTTTTCTTTTGTTAGGCGATGTAACGGGCGGTCGAAGAAACGCCAGACAACAGCGGCTAGTGCGAAAGCACCGGCGATAATACCCATGGTGAAGGCCGGATTTGTTGCTGTGGTGCGAGCGCCGTGAAGACAACGTAGCCGAGCTGCATGTGTAACAGGTAAAGGGGATACGTGATGCCGCCGGCGGCGAGCACGGCCTTTGCCGGCAGCGGCATGCGCTTGACCTTGGTCGCAAGAAGGACAAGCGCGAAAGAAATCAGACAAACGGCAACGGCCACCTTTGGGTCGAATGAACTGTCGGAATGTACGCCAAGCCGTTCAAGTTTATGGACGGTTTGGAATACCATTGTGCCCAGCGCTCGGCGTCCGCCCCTCCGCAGAGAAGGCGATAACAAAGCCGCTAATCGCGAAAAAGACGGGTACGCCGAGGAAACCGTATTGCGCAATCGGGGCTAACTCCGGAAGCGCCACCAAGTACGAGCCGTGCGAATAGGGGCCCAGAAAACGTAGTGATACAGAATAATGCCTGCGACAGCGGCGAGCCGCAGCAGGTCGAGGGCCGGTAGCCGCGAGGGCGCTGTCTGAATTTGCTGCACGAGCCTGATCTTCCAGAGCATGCACCACCCGCCCTATCGCTGAAGATCCCTTTAACACAACGATGAATGGGCATCCGTCACAGCAGGGCTAGTTCCTCCCCATTGCACGTTCCTACAGTGCCCGTGGTAACGAACGCCGTCTTTAGTCTTCGCGACATGCAATCTGCTCGACCAGGTTGACGACGCTGCGGCGGAGCTTTGGATCAGTGATCCGAGTGAATGCGCGGATCAGGGCTAGTCCCTGAGTTGTTGCGACAAAACTGGAAACGGAGTCAGGTGATGGCACCTGGCCGGGATCCTCGGTCGCGGAGATACGCGTGGGGCTACCCTCGAATAGAAAAGAAACCGGAACTCCAAGGATCTCGGAAATCTGCTTGATGCGACTGGCACCGACGCGATTAGTGCCTTTTTCGTACTTCTGACCCTGCTGAAATGTCAGCCCCAAAGCTTCCCCAAGTTGCTCCTGGCTCATGCCGAGCATAATGCGGCGCATGCGCACGCGGCTCCCGACATGCTTGTCAACGTAATTGGGCGACTTAATCGACATATCCTGGTCTCTTCGCCGGAAGGCCGCAGCGAGCTGTCGGTACAATCAGTTGCAGTTATCGTCAAATTCAACTCGATCACATGATGAAAATTCGAAGTTAATTCGTTATGGAATGGAATTGCTCGACTTGGCGTTAGTTCCGCTTCCCGATCGTCCTACGACTATGAAATAGGGTGGGGGTGCGGCTACGCCCCGACGTGCGCGTGCAACGATAGTGATCCTCGGGATACAAATCACGTAACGGTCATCGTAGAAGAGACGGCGCACTAGGCGCATCGCGTTGCAATTCATCGATCGCGCCTTACACCTGATACAACGCAATGGCGAAAGGCTGGCAGCGTGGTGAGCACCGGTTCGTTGTCCGCGGCGAAGCAATGGATTTCTCCGTTCCAACCGACACACCAGAGGGATATGCGCGGAAACGCTGCAACGGATCTATGCTCTTTTGATCGGCCGATTATCGAAGCGACAGCACGTGCCAGGTCAGAGCGCGTCCTGCGGTACCATGACGAGGGCCACGTCAATCTTCTCATTGTGATGATCATCGAGTCGGCGGATAACGAAAATGCGCTCGTCACGCCAGTGATCGAGGCCGTGCACCATGTGATGACTCGGCAATGCGCGTGGACGGAAAAGGGCTCAGAATGGCTCGAGGCGTTTGATCATCTGCCGCCGCTGATGACAATTCTCGAAGTTATGCGCGGGCTCGACCTTGTCCTCGAAACATCGCTTGGCAGTATCTCGGCATAATCCTGGAAAACAAGTTGAGGAAGCATTTCGAACCTGAGCCCCACTCAGAAGCCGCGGGTCGAGCAAAGTCTAAGGCCGAAATGGTGATCGCCGAGGGATTGTTCCTCCTACAACACAAGGGAGAACACAAGACGTCTCGCATTACCCAGCTCGCCTTCGACAAGTTCGGGCTTAGTCCCACCAATTGCGCAAAGGTAATGAACGTATGGGGATCGCCTTTGGCTAGTGAAATGCCTCTCTCGTGTTGCGCTATATGAGCTCTCGGCGCCGTCGACCTCGCCGGCCGTTCTTGAAGCAATCGAAAATAGATTGCGCCTTAGAAAGAAGGTCAGGGCGCCAGAGATCAGGCGCTTACGAGCGACCTCGGGCTGAGGCTACCTCAAATCGCCGTCGCTTCAACGGTTGGAGAATATAATGAGCAAGGCGCCCGACGGCACCATTTGCATTGCCGCGCATGATGCCCCGCTGCGCGCGCGATCTTCAAATTATCCCGAGCCGTACCGGTCGCAGATGGCGAGGCGGCAGAAGAGGCCGCTTGGTGATCTGTTCGGAATTCGGAATTTCGGCGTCAACCTGACACGTCTTTTGCCGGGAGGTATGTCTTCGCTGATGCACCGGCACGATAAGCAGGACGAATTCATTTTCATTCTGGAAGGCCAACCCACGCTAGTGACGGATCAGGGGGAGTTCGAGCTCCAGTCAGGCATGTGCGCTGGCTTTCCGGCTAAGGGTCTTGCGCATCATCTGATCAATCGTACGGGATCCGACGTCGTGTATCTAGAGATCGGTGACCGCTCACCTGGGGATTCCGCTACCTATCCAAACGACGATCTTGAGGCAGTGCTGGATTCGTCGGGAGCTTGGCAATTCCTGCATAAGGATGGAAAGCCCTACACTGAGTGAAGCCAATCTCAGGGCGGCGGAATGGGATGGAACGAACCTGATCGGGCGCGTTATCTCGAGGTTGAATTGTTCCTCGCGGCCGAACGGAGCGTCACAATGAGCATATTTGGAAAGATCATGGGTGCCATCTTCGGCAGCCACGCCGAAGCTGCGACACCGGAATCAAAACCCGAGACAGGCGGCGGGTTTTCTGCGACCCCGGCCACCTCTACCTCAAATGGAACGGCCGCCGGCAGCTCTGTTGACGTTGCAGCCATTCTCGACAAGGCTGTAGCGAAGAAAAACGAACAGCTGGCCTGGCGAACTTCGATCGTTGATCTCATGAAGGCTCTCGACGTCGACTCCAGCCTAGAATCTCGCAAGGAGCTGGCGAAGGATCTGGGCTTTCCCGGCGACATGAATGACTCCGCGACGATGAACATTTGGCTGCATAAGCAAATGATGGCACAGCTGGCAGCTAACGGCGGCAAATTACCGCCTGATCTCGCCCGCGCAGCTTAGCGGGAGGTTCGCTTCGTTATTCATGCCAACAGGAGTTCGACAAGTGACAATTGGTACTGTGAAGTGGTTCAACGGGCAGAAGAGTTATGGCTTCATAGCACCCGACAACGGCGGCAAAGATGTCTTCGTGCACATCTCGGCCGTGGAGAAGGCGGGCCTTGGCTCGCTCAACGAGGGCGACAAAGTGAGCTACGAGGTCGTTGTGAACCGCGGCAAGGAAAGCGCGGAGAACCTTCGGGTAAGTTGATCCGTCTGCCCGCCGGTCAAGGCTGGCGGGCGATCGCTAATCCCGCGGATGCAGGCGAGGACGTTTCCTTCAGTTAGCGGTTCACCGTTTACTCAGAGGGACCGCGTGGATCCACCGGCGGCTGCAATCCAGGCGACCTGGACCATGCGTCATACCGGGCCGCCTTTTCCGCCTGCTCGATCTTTTTCAACAGAGCATCACGAGCAGGGCCAGGCTCAAGCTTGTCGGCCTGCTCGCGCGTTTTATCAGCCCAGGCTTTAAGACGATTCTGAAGGGTGAGCTGCTTCGAACTACGACGTTCAGCCATCTGCACCTCCACCTCTTAACCCGATGGCAATTCTAGCGCCGAAGAAATCTCCCGGGCGAGCGGTTTCTTGCTGGATGCCACCTATCGGCGGTGCGGTGGATTGTCTCGCTCATCGCAGCTTGGCTGCGAGGCTCGCCGATGGAGCCAAGGCCGACGGATGTCTAAGCTGTACCCTTCAGAGAATCGATCATAGCGCGATGTTCTGTCGCTTCATCGGGCGGCATGTTGTGAAGTTCATCTTCAGAGAAGGCTGGAGCGGCTCGAATGATAAATTCGTCGCCATCAAAACTCCCAGCTATTAGCCGCGATCCATCATCAAACCAGTAGGACGTGAGACCATCGATCGTTTCGGTAGCGATCCGTCCCCAATGACCACGAGCTAATTCTTTCTGAACTGCTTCGATCTCAACTGACCCCGCTGCTTCCTTTTCATTGAGAAAATTTTCCGCCTTCCCCATGGCATTCACTCCGTCATCGAGGTCGTTGCGTCCATGCTAGTCCGAACCGGAGGCCGTGTCAGGTGATCTGAGGTTCTTGTATTTCGGTTCAGAGCTAGGAACGCGCGGTTTTCCATGGCGTTGCAGCCGTAAAGGAGCTTCTACATGCCATGTTCGTCCGCCTGCAAGCTGCTTCTCGTTGCGACCCTGTTATCGCCTGTATCTGCCCTTGCGCAGGGCGGTGGCGGAGGAGGAGGAGGGGGAGGGGGTGGTGGCTCGGCCGGAGGCGGCGCGGCGAGTGGCGCTTCGGGAGCAGCGGGCTCAGGAGCGGGCCCCGGCACGGGCAGTGCTCCAGCTGGAAGGGCCGGCACGACAGGCAACCGGGCTGGTGGCGCAGCGGGAGGCCGCATAGACGGCACCGTTACTCCAGGACCTGCGATGCGGGGGGACGATGTGATTCGCAAGGAAAACACACCGGGTCATTCCAAAGCTGACAAGAAGATCGACAGCATCTGCAGGGGATGCTGACGGTGGCTTGCTGCCGAACCGCGAAATGGATGTGACGTTACGGCTGAGGCTGCGTAGCAACGATCCCACAGCGTCAGCGTTGGCAGATATGCCCAACCTCTTCATCTATGCGATCGTTGTCGGCTTCGCCGTACTGATCACGCTGCTGGTGTTATTGTTCTTCTATCCGATCGTCATCTGAAAGCGGCGACGAGCGTCAACGCCAGAGCCTATTCGCTCTCACGGCGGAGGCGGGTCTCTTCAGCATCGTTCAGGATGATCAATGTGGGCGCGGATATAGGCCTAAACGTCACTTTCCAACTCAGCCTAATTTTCCTTCGAGACGCCTTGCTCATGTGCCGCCCTGAGCAGGTTGTTCGCCAACTGCCGGATTGGCGACCTCTTCTCGGCGCTGGCCTTCTTGCTCGTCCGCGTGAACGGCTCACGTCGAGCCAAAATTTCACGAACTCTTTTGCGCTGGGTCAACGCGCGCAACACTCTCCCGCCCGGGGGTTTATCTGAACGGCGTTGCCAAGTCCGGCAGATAAGCCAGCAGCGCGACCAAAGAAACAAACCCGACCGCAATGAAGAGAAGAGATAGCTTCTGAGGACCGCTGATGCGCTCCAACTCAGATTTAGGCTGACCTGGCACCGATAAACGAGGGCTAAGGGCTGGCAGGGCCGTTCGTTCCAAAGATTGTTTTGTTCCCGGCGGCTCCCACTTCGCCTTCAAAGATCCGGCGGGACTTTGGTCCGCGCAAGCCACCGGCGATCAATCCAAAAGAAACATGCCATAGAGCGAGACGACAAGAACGATTAAGCTACCGACAGCCATTATCATCAGAAAGTAGCGTTCGAGCAGTTCGGCACCTGAAGACATTGGGGCCCTCTGACAAGACCGGGACGCGGTCGAGGATGCTCTCACCGCGTCAGCATTTCCGGGTGAGAGTTTACAACCATTCTAACAGAAATCAGTTGCATGGAGCGGAATAATTAACTCGTAGAGGGATCGCCCGCTTCTCTCCGCAACTTTTCAGCCCATTCCCGGGTGTCTTGCATCGGCCTGCCTTTATCCCTGAAGCCGAGAGCCGCCAGCTCTGCGCGGAGCTGGTCGCGGTCTGTCACATGAGAAACTTGGGCCTGCTCGAAGGTTGCCAGGAGAACGCGTGCGTTATGGGCCGCGTCCGCGTGGCCGTCGCGCTCCAGCTCGGCCATGATCTCCTTCTGGCGAGCTATATTTTTCTCGCCAAGCAGCACATGCTCCTCAGCTTGCGCCAGATGCCGCACTGTCATTTCCCGCTCGTCCATGGCGACCAGCTTACATTGAAATCCGGCGTATGGGTCAACCTGACCCGGTCATTAGGTCGGCCCGCCCGGCAGCTCACAAAAAGGCCCGCCGGATGGATTACAGCGGGCCTTTCGGGTTCGGGAGTCGGTGCTCAGTCAACGCCCCGTTCCGACAGATCAAATGCGTAGCGCAAAAGAGCATTTCTATAGTGAGACGTTTGAGCAGTCGCTTTTTGAACCCTCAGCTGCGATTATTTTCCGGCTCCTGCCATTGCACGTCTTGCAGAGCACCCGAAGCGATAAGTGCCGGCGCCGCCGCCGTTTTCAGGGATGAACTGCGCACCGGCATCTTCGAGGGCACGCTGAATGGAGGCCGCGGTCGCTGGCCTCGGGATCGCCCTTCCTCGCTCAATGCTGTTTAACGCTGCCGTCGAAAGATTAGCCGCCTTGGCCAACCGGCGCGGCGGCGGAGCAGGCGGTGGAAGGCTCAACTATACGTGCGAGTCGACGTCCACTGCATGCTCGTGTACCGGCTGGCTAGACTGTGTCCTCATCATGGATGAATGCAGGACGCCGCCCGTAAACTCAGATGGCACTATTTGCAGCGGCGCTGCTCCCTGCACCTGCACCTGCACCTGGCACTAGCTCTACCGGCTGCGCTGGTTCCTCGCAGCTTCTCCGCATAGGCGTCGCAAGTGCCATTCTTCTTGCAGGCCTGTGCGGACCGGATACCGTATCCAGGCATACATTAGGCAGAAACAGCGCAAGCAGACACCGCCACTTCCCCTGCTAAAGGAGCCCACGCTTTGGACCGCAGGCCACAGCTGGCTGCCGCATTGGCGGCGGCTCGAAAGGCAAGCAGCATCGTCGTTTTTAAGCTCGACCGGCTTTCCCGCGACGTGGCCTTCGTCTCGGGCCTGCAAGCCAAGCAAGTGCATTTCGTTGTACCTCTCCCCTCAATCATTCGATCGAGGGTATTCATATGCCAGGAAACATCGAAAGGCGCGAAGTCAGTATGACGGCTAGTATTCGGCAGGATCACTCCGACATGAACCGGTTCACTATAACGAAATGATCGATGGTGCTGCTCGACGACATGATGTTGGAACGCGGACGCTGATCGGTGCCCAGCACACCGGCTATGCCGCCGGTGACCGCTCCAACAGTCCCTCCCACCACCGCACCAACGGGGCCCGCGCTTCCTCCAATCATTATTGCACGGACCGGTAAATTGGAAACACCGTTCTAGTTCCGCTAGGTTCTAAACTGCGTGTGCCGCGCCGATTTCGTGAAACCATGTTGAGCCCTTAGCGTTGTCGCGTCACATGGGAGGCGACGATGGTTTCAACTGCACGCATCTTCTTCGCCGGAGTGGCAACGTCAGCAATATTAGTAGGAGTTGGATTTAGCGGTGGCATATTGCTTGGGCGAGCGGCGCTTGAACCAGTTCATCCGACGAAGACGGATCAACCAAGGTTAGCGAAGAGATCGCTTCCTACAGCAAGAGTAGTTTTGCCAGCACCTATGGAAATAGCTGACAATCCGCCCGCAACTGCTACTGCTCCCCACATACAACTAGAAAATCCCGAGACGTCTGAGCCGCAGAAGACGTCTTCAGGGGAACAGCCTCACGTCGCGTCCGAGAAGACCAACCAAGCTCGCATGCAGGGTTTGAAGAACGCAGAGCAGGCAGAGCAAATGGCCAAAGTTGAGAAGAAGAAGGCTGAGGCTATCCACCAACGACGAAGGGCCGCTGCAAGCGATCGTCATCGGCGATATGCAGAGCGGAAGGCGCGGCAGGAAGCAGCGTCGGAGCAGCAAGCACAGGAACAACGCCATCAAGAAGAACGTCAGGCCCTCAATAAGCAGGCTGGACCATTTGGTCTGTTAGCGTTTGGTGACGGTATCGAAGTGCCGAGGCAGGCTAGCTTCTTCGGTAATTAACCCGGCATTGAAAGAGGCGCCCCTTTAACGGGGAACTTTCGACTTGGCACGATGTTACCTGCGAGCGATCCGAACAAGGAGACTTTGAATGAAGAACCTTTTGATTTGTGGTGCACTTGCAGCATTTGTTTTGAGCACGCAGGCAGCGGTGGCCGATCATGAGTTTTACATCGTTCAGGATGCCCACACCAAGAAGTGCACGGTCGTAGATACTAAGCCCACGACGACTACAACGACCGTGGTCGGAGATGGAACTGTCTACAAGACTCGCACGGAGGCGGATTCCGCGATAAAGACGACCAGGATTTGCACCGAGCATTAAAGGGTTATCAAGGGCGACCTTGGACCGCTATGAATCGATTTAGCTAAGAGACAATCTGGAGACGGCTCGGCAACGAGCCGTTTTTTTTGGCGTGATTACAAGAAAACTGACGGAAGAAGAAGCTAAGCAGATGATTGCGGCGAATATGAAGGAGTATAGCCGCCGACTTCTATTCCGCTGTGCGCTCGGGCCAGGTCGAGCAAGACGCGATCCCAGTGGCTTAAACTGACTGACTAGGCTAACCCGCAGCGACTTGAGACCCTGTACTTCCTCTAGATTTGGGCAGCGTCCGTCGATTAAGGAGACGGACGATGCGCGCCTCGCGGTTTCACTGAAGAACAAATCATCGAGATTCTGAAGGAGCAGGAGGCTGGTGCGAGACGGCTGATGTCTGCCGCAAGCACGGCATCTCGGCAGCAACCTTTTACAAGTTCAAGGCAAAGTTCGGCGGGATATCCGACGCGCCCGCCTGAAGGCTCTTGAGGACGAGATCGCTCGGCTGAAGAAGCTGCGGCGGCCGCTGGCGCTCGGCACGCGCAGGCCCATGCCGGACCGGGCCAACACAACATCATGGGCGGCGATCATCCGCCCACGATTGCCGGTCAGGTGCGTTCCAAGATGGAACGATCGGAAGCCGAGCAACAGGGCAACGCCACAAGAGGCCGCGCGGCGCGTTCTCATTTCGGGCTTCATGCATTTTAGATTATTTTGTTGGGTTAAGCATATCGCAACCTGTTCGGGGACTACCCGAACATTTTGATGTCCCGAGCGCAGCCTATCGCCCAACGTTCTTCGTCAAGATTAGGAATCAAGCGCGTTCGGCATCAACCATGGATATCGTTTTAATTCTATTGTCTCTCAGCGCACTCATAGGCACAATTGCAGGCTTGCGCTTTAAAGTCTTTGTCCTTGTGCCTATCGCGTTGCTGATTGTTCTGGTCTCGGCAGCTGTTCTCCGCACGCATGGTTTCGGTCCCGGGAGCGGGATTGCCATCATAGTCGCGGGTCTGGTCGTGAACCAGGCTGCTTACGCCCTTATCCAGATCGGCTTGGGAGTAAATGCTTATGACCGATCATTTGAAGAAATAGCCGACGGCGAACCAGCCCCCGACCGCGAGCAGCATGTCGGCGATAATCACCGCGATCAAAAGCCGTCCCCATCCCGGTCTTTTCCTTCGCATAAAAATTAGCGCTCGGCGTATTTTCCAAGGGCTACTGTACCATTTTCGCTTGAAGCGCAGGCACGTTGCGTCGTGGTGGGACAATGCTTGGGTCATAACAAGGCACTTTGCGTTGTGATTTCACTGAACGCTCCGTTCAGAGCAAAGCGAGTGCCATTCGTTCGTGACGGACGCGCTGAGAGAAGATGGTGATGCTCCGGGCATTAACGAAAATTCCTGCGAACAAAGCAATCCCTAGCGGCTCGATTTGCGCGAACACCGCTCCGGCTTGGTTTTCTTTGAGCAGTCAAATTTTTACGACGGCGCAGGGCGGGTCAGTCGTATCAAGCTTCGGCGCGCCACCTCCTCTGCCATAACAACAAACGTGATCGTTAATGCTCGCCTGTTTGAATGCATCCGCAAAATATTATAATGAATGGCAATGCAATCGTATGACGTGGTGAGTCCACCACTCCTAGTTGCTGAAGAAACTGGGGCTACGTCCTGCGCGAGTTACCTGTCGTTCGAGGGATTCAAGAATCCCCCTGTGGAAGATGCTCCTCGAACAAGATGCCCGCCTATGGTCACAATCCCCACTCATCAAGGAAGCAAGTCTGATTCGATCATAGGGATGGGCAGTTGACCGGTTGGATTTGCGAGGAAGGAGCTGTTCGGAACGCTAAAGCTAGCGAGACGGGACTGATTGCCTTGCTGATCGGATACACGGTTGCTGAAGTTGAACGCGATCTCATTATTGAAACGCTGCGTGCTTACGATGGCAATCGGACGCGGGCAGCAAAGACGCTTGCTGTTTCGGTTCGCACCTTGCGCAACAAGATCAACGAATATGAAGCCAAAGGTTTTGATATTCCCTCTTCGGTTCACAATCAGGTCTGCTAATCGATTTCAGCCTTCGGCTTCATCAGTAGCTCGACGGCTTATTGGCTCCGGCGCATTTCCAGAAGCAAAGTGGTTGACCCTTTGCAAGGCGTAGACGTAGTCAGGCGGTGGAATGCCTACGGTGAACTTGGGCAACAACTTTATAGCCCGGCTCACTCATCTGATATCGAATGAGGCCGCAAGCTAACGTGTTGGTGCCGCAGACGCGTTTAAGGCAGTAGAGCAAAAAGGAGCTGGCCGGCGAATGGTCCTATACTCGGACCCGCCGCTGGGGTCCGGTGCGGTCGATCAAGACATTCATTCCGGGATCGCCTGTACGGCTAAACGCGACCGCATCGATATTCCCTTAGCCCGCTCAGCACCTCGTATCGCCGCATTTGAACTTGTGCCTTCAATAGCAACGCGCGACTCCGGGCGGTCTTCGCCAGCTCCGAACGTTGCTCAGATGGGGGACGTTCAACAGTACCAAAGTAAGTAAACCTGACAGTTCGTGCATACGCTCGATTAACTATTTCACTGGATGGTGGCGCACATATCCTTAATTGAGCAATCCTGCCTTGTGCCGTGGAGTCGCCCCATGCGTCGGTTTCCTGTTCTGATCGTCGCGGCTGGGGCTGTGGCCATGGCAAGTGGCAGCATCATCGCTATCGCAGCACAACATTTTCTCGGTTCGGCCGCATTCGAGCCAGCACCCGCTGCGAAGCCAGAATTAGTCACCGGCTCAATTGATTCGCGTTGGCCCAAACCGGGCGTAGAACGCCAGACTGCGGTCGCCGACGCTGCACCGGAAGTCGCTGCGCTGGAAGTCGAGGCAGCGCCGGAGCCAGAGAAGCGAATGGTCGTCGCCAAGCCCACCTGCAACAACCCGAATGCATTAGGCGTGTCGCGCACGGTGCAGATCGATACAATGGGCGGACCTGGCTTTGGTATGTCACAGTATCGCGACTACGACTTCCTACGGCCCGGCGAGGTAGTGTTGACTTTCGATGACGGCCCCTGGCCGGTGACGACACCGATGGTGCTAGCGGCCTTGAAGGCTGAGTGCTTGCGGGCCACCTTCTTCTCGATTGGCAAGCACGCCACCTGGCACCCTGAAGTGCTGAAACAGGTGGTGGCGGAGGGCCACACAGTGGGCTCGCATACTTGGTCGCACCAAAATCTTGCTCATAAATCGCCGCAAGAAGCTCAGGATGAAATCGAGAAAGGTATGAGCGCGGTAGCGACGATGGCCGGTACACCGATCGCGCCGTTTTTCCGCTATCCGCAATTGCGGCAAACCGGCAATCTCAAAGCATATCTTGTCCAGCGCAATGTCGCGGCATTCTCGATTGATATCGACTCGGAAGATTTCAAAATCAAGAAGCCTGACGTGTTGGTGGGATCGACGATGGCCAAGCTCAAAAAGAACGGCAAGGGCATTATCTTAATGCACGATCTGCATAAGTGGACCGCCCTTGCGGTGCCGGAACTGCTAGCCCAGCTCAAGGCGAATGGCTACAAAGTTGTTCACGTCCGCGCTAAAGATACGCTTAATACCCTACCAAAATACGACGCAATAGTCGCGGCGGCGCAGCCGGCCAAATCAAACAACGCGCGCGCGATTCCGCAGTAATACAGACCATCGACCGACTGAAGGCAACGACGGGCATACGCGTGTAACTCCGTCCTCACGGTGAGCAAGAAAAATTCCATTCTCGCGCTCCAAGCCCAAGTCATGCTGGTCCGTAACGGCAAAGGACTCAAGTGTCTCTTGATTGCAGCAATTATTGCGCTCGTCTATTCGCCCGCGTTCGTCATGCTCGTTCCCCTCTGGCTCTATTCCGTTCTCGAAGAACGAATCGGCGTCGCTAAAATCAACCCGCCGTGATTCCTAACCGTCAGTGAAGAGGCTGCGTCACCATCGTTGCTCATACTCGCCGAGTGCGATAGTTCGCTACGTCTAATTAATAACGGCCGCGACCTGGTTGACCAAAGGCACAGCTTCGTCAGATCGCTTGAGGGATTGCGACGAGACGTTCCCACGACTTCATTTCATCAACATCCCTTGTTAGCTGAGCTCGCACGGGATATTGCCGTTACCTTGCGCAAAACGCGCGATCTGCTAAACTGCGCGTTTTATGATTGAAGGATCGAAGATTTGCCCACGAAGAAGACAGCTGTTAGCCGCGAGTGGACGAAGGACGACGTCCGCACTCTCAAGGCGCTTGCGAAGCAGACGGCAGGCGTAGCGAAGATTGCAAGAATGTTGAAGCGAACACCCGGCGCAACGGCAGCAATGGCAATAGCATCGGTGTGTCGCTAAGCACTCAATAACGATGCAAGCACTGAAACCAACGGATTGGATACTCTTATTCGTCCTGTTTATTCTTACGGTTGGGCCGCTTTGCTTGCGTCCGACGTTTTGGCATCCAAATGCTGAACGATTACTCGCACTCGCTGTGCTCGGGTTTGCCTTCTCTTTTGCCTATCCCCGTCGACTCTTGGTCATCTTAATTCTTCTTGCGGGCTTTCATTGCTGTTTTGAGTACCTGCAGCACTTCGTGAATTACAGGCACGCCACTGCGCATGATGTCGCGATCAAACTGGCAGGCGTAGGGTCTGCGGTGGTAGCTTTGTTTCAAAATTTGTCGACGACATCAGATTCGGCTAAGGCGACATCAATTCAGCACACCGGTCGGCAAACTCGAACGCGCGGAGATTGTCGTCCTTTCTCCATGGAGGGCCACGCGTCGCTGGCTGAAGAACAGCATGCACCGATGCTGGCCTAGTTATTGATGGCGACACACTCGAAATTCACGGGCAGCGCATTCGTTTATCAGGCGTGGACGCGCCCGAGTCCGATCAGCTTTGTCGTGGTGACGATAGCTTAAAGGTATCACTGCGGTGCGAAGGCTGCGAACGACTAGCTCGCTTCATTGCTGGCAGGCCGGTTAGTTGCAAGGGCGTGGACATTGACCGATATAAGCTGTCATTCGGCTCGCAAATTTGACCCCGTATTGGAGTGGTGAAGACCGCTATCAGATCTCACTAGCGCTCGCCGGGTTCACGCCGGATGAAATTGCAGTGACGGCCGAACGCAACGTGCTCTCGATTGAAGGACGCAAGACAGAAGCGGTCAAGAAGGATTACCTGTACCAGGGGATTTCGGCGCGCCAGTTCAAGCGCACCTTCAATCTCGCCGACTATGTCAAAGTCGAAGGTGCGACATTCGAGAATGGTCTACTGCAGATCAAGCTCGTGAGGGAAATTCCCGAGGCCATGAAACCTCGGCGCATTCCCAT
>NZ_JAVDPZ010000042.1:0-25593 GCF_031453995.1 Nitrobacter vulgaris
TCGCGCTCCAAAGACTTCATCTTGGCGGTCATGTCCGTCGATGCGCCAGGACGCTTGCCGGTGTCGACCTCCGACTTCTTCACCCAGTCGTTCAATGTCTGGCCTGTGCAGCCGATCTTCGCGGCAACCGAGGTAATCGCAGCCCATCGCGACTGATGCTCGTGCTCGTGATCAAGGACCAGTCGGACAGCGCGGTTGCGGACCTCAGGCGGAAACTTGTTGGTCGTCTTACTCATGGTGGCTCCATCCTCTCAAGAGTTGGAGCCTCCGGCAAACCCGGGGCGGTTCACTTTAGTTGATGAAGCGTACGGCAAGCATGAGACGATCACCGTGAGTTGGCGGAGTTGCACGGTGATAACATGATGTGTCCTGAACGAAGCCGGTTCCCGCCGGGCCCTCGATAGTGATTTCGTTCTCAATTCCAAATTGCTTACGCACACGGGCTTCGCTCGCGGACGCCGAGCCGAGAAGCATACGAAGCGGCTTTCGATTGTGTGAACGCTTCATCATGACATGCGCTCCAGAATAGCAATCGGTATCGGTGATGTAAAAGTTGGCATAGACAAAATTGTATCCGCCAACGTCATAATGGTAATCAATCACGTGATGCCTTAGTCGTCGTCGCTCCTCGTCCGAAAAGTCAGACGCGAAGCTCCAATTGATAATCGTCATCACCTCACGCGGCTCGTGCCCAAGATAATTTCGGACGATGGATCGCAGGACGGGATCATTTACGACGGCCTGCACAGCAGGGCATCGGGTCGGCTCGCGAATGCCACCTATCGGAACTGATCTTCCGTCTGGGGCCTTGCCTCGGCGGACGTCTGCATACTGGAAAGTGGGGCCATGCGGGTCGTAATTGGTGTGAAGCGGTTCAGAGCGCGCAAAGGATTCAATCTCGGCGACTATATTTGCCGGAAGGTTCAAGCCTAGGAACACCGCTTCTTTCGAGATGGTTTGAACAATGTTCTTGATGTCAGCATCGGGAAATAGTGTTGAAGAACATCCGTTCTGCTGCAAAGAAACCCGGCCATCCGTCAGTCGCCTCATGGCGCCATAGGCTAAACGCACAGTTCGGAACCGGCCCAGCGCGTAATGAAGGTCACCTTTAGAAACTTTCGCTACTACTCCTTGAAAATTCATTGGCGAAACCTCTTGATGAAAAAGCTTCGTAGAAATTTGTAGAGAAGAAACATTCCCGCTCCTGGGGACAGAAGCGTCATAAAAAATCACAGATTAACCGAGAATCTGAATTGAACAAGCCGTAATTGCGGAAGCCGGTTCGGGATGGCCGGATCAGCACCATCGAGGTAGTTAAAAAACTCAACGTCACTGCGAGATCGCCAATACCGAGGCATGGCAGCGTGCTATGGGCGACACCGCCATCGGTTAGCGCTCCCGCCACAAGGAATGCCCCTGGCTCAGAAAGAACCTTTTCATGTAGGCTTGAGCCAGACAGCGCGTCCCTTCAAAGCATTTTCACGAGATAAGCGCCCAAGTAATGCGCGATAGGCTGTGCATATTTAATCGGAGGTGGGCTTGGCGAGAAAACGCATTGGCATTCTCACAGGCGGCGGCGACGTCCCCGGTTTAAACACAATCATCAAGACCGTCGCCTATCGCGGCAGTGAGGACGATATCGAGGTCGTCGGTCTCCGCCGTGGTTGGGAGGCCCTGACTCATCTGAACCTGGAGGACCCGACCAGCAGGTCTCGCTACCTAATCCCGCTGAACCGCGACAACACACGCACCATCGACCGGCACGGCGGCACTGTGCTGCACTCGAGCCGCACCAATCCGTCCAAAATGAAAAAGCTGCCAGACCATCTGGTTGGCACGGACCTACCAGTTACCACAAATACCAACGGCGGCACCGACACCAAGACCTGGGACCTGACCGGCCAGGTGCTCGCAAACTTGTCAGGACTTGGCATAGAGCACCTGATCGCCATAGGTGGCGACGACACGCTCAGTTATGCGGCCAAGCTCGACGAAGTCGGCGTCAAGATCATCGCCATCCCAAAGACCATGGACAACGACGTTCGCAACACCGAGTACTGCATTGGCTTCTCGACCGCGATCACGCGAGCGAGCGACGCCATTCAGCGGCAGCGCACCACGGTCGGCTCGCATGAGCGCATTGGCATTTTCCGGGTCTTCGGCCGCGATGCCGGGTTTTCGGCGCTCTTTACCGCGTACGCGACCTCAATCCGGTGCGTCATCCCAGAGTACAAGGTCAATCTCGACAAGCTGATCCAATTGCTCCTCGAGGAGAAGCGAGCCAACCCAAGCAACTACGCGTTGGTCGTGCTCAGCGAGGGTGCCGAGTGGGAGGGCTACAAAGTGCAGGAGTACGGCGAGCCGGACCCCTATGGTCACCGCAAGAAGGCGAGCGTCGCCGAAACTCTTGCAGACGAGATCAAGCGGCGTGCCGGCGAGGAGACGATCGTATCTGACCTCACCTATGACCTGCGATCTGGGGATCCGGATTTCATCGACAAACTTGTCGCCCTGACTTTCGGAAACATGGCCTACGATGCCGTTCTGGAAGGCAGGACCGGCCTGATGTCCGCTCTAGTCGAGGGCCGCTACGACCTCGTGCCAATCCCTGACCCGAAGCTGGGCCCACGTAAATTGGACGTCGCCACCACATACAACATTGAACGCTATCGTCCCATCTACTCGGGTAAGCGAGGGCTACCGATCTTTCTCAACCGCGCGTCTTAGGTGACAGAAACCTCTAAGAACGCGCCCCAGAGGTGATGGCAAGCAGTGCCGGCCAGACCAGATAAGGCGGCTCGTCAACGCCTCCTGATCAGATCATGAAGAAGGTCAGGGTCAGGGTCTGCCACAGGACCCTCTGGTCGATAACCTGAGCCAACTCGGCGACCACATGGAGCGACCTAAACTCTCTGTGGAAAACTAGAAATGCCGACTTCGATCAATTCAGATGAATTTTTCAAGTGGAGGGAAAGGAATAAGCTTGTTCTGATTCGTGGATGTCGCGTCACGAAGGTTGGGAAACGGGATGCCCAAACCGATTGTCAAATCGCCACAGTTTCGTTCAGACCTTGACCGCTTTCTGGGTGATGCCCCGCTGGTCGGTGACGAGAAGCAGGAAGACTACGACGCGTTCTATGACAGCGTCGTCAGCACGATGTCCCAGCCTGATGTTATCAACAAACTCTATCTGAAGGATTTCGTGGATTTGTCTTGGCAAATCCGCCGCGAGCGTTTGATTTTGGCTGACATCATCAGACTTTACAAAAAGGAGGTTGTTCTAGACCTGTTGAAAACGGCATACAAAAAGCTCAGCGGGTCAATTGAAAGCCTGACAACAGTGGACCGGTTTCTCGGCGCTGACCGTGAGGCTCAGCGCTGGTTAGGTGATCCGGCCGCACGCAAGGAAATCGACGCCGATTTGGAGGCGCGAGGATATTCATCTTCGACGGTGTTGGCTCTCGCCTACCGCAAAGGCGCGGCAGAGATCGACGCGATGGAACAGCGAATTGCGTCCTACGAAATCCGAAGATTGATGGCGCTTCGGGAAATCGACCGTCGTAACGAGCTAGCTGCACGACAGTTGAAAAAATCAACAACCCGTCTCATTGAGGGTGAATTGGGCGCATTCAAAGAGGCAGCGGAGTAACTCACCATGGCCTCGGCTCGACAGATCGCCGCGAATCGAAAAAATGCCCAAAGAAGCACCGGACCAATTTCTCAAGCCGGCAAAACACGGGCAGCGAAGAATGCACTTCAGCACGGATTGGCGCGCACCGACTCACCATTCAGACACGAGATCGAGGAATTCGCGCGCCTTCTTTCGAAGGATACGAACCAGGACGATCCCACGTTCGCCAGCGTTGAAGCCGCCTACGCGCAATTGACCCTTCTGCAAGTGAGGAAAGTTAAGGCTGCAATATTCGATCGCTTTTTCAAAAGCGATCGAACGCTTGACGACAGCATTCGGCTGAACGCGGAATTGAGGAAGATCGAACGATACGAAAGGCGTGCCTTTTCAAGACGCAAACGAGCAATGCAACATCTCTAATTCGGCAGAACGAAGCCAATTTTCATGAGTAAAATCAAAACAGGTTTGTGGATTTTCCGACAGGATGGTGTGTGCGACCTCCTAAAAAGGACCATGCATGCCTCCGCCGAATGTCAGCCTTGGACATCTCGGCTTCGCTCAGGAGGATGCGGAGGGGTGAACGGTCGGAGGAGCAATACCGCCTTTGAGAACGGAGAGACGATCTCCGTGGACCGCCGTGAGAGCGGCTATGTGCCCGTTCTTCGTTTATGCTGCTTCCCTCAAAGATCGTCGGAGCGCCGCATTGTAGCGAGCCCCGACGATCGAGGTGGCTCTAATCAGGCCACGACCGCTTTCAACATCGGCGAAGCCTCGTGCCCTTTGAGCACCTCCATCGCCGCAGCGACGCCGCCCGCGCGATGCGGCACCTTGGCGATGTCTAGGCTCATCTCGATGCCTGCCAGGGCTCCCATCAACATCAGGTCGTTCTGATGACCGAGATGACCAATGCGGAAAGCCTTGCCCTTGATCTTGTTGAGGCCAGCGCCGAGCGACATGTCGAAATTGTCGAGCACCACCTTGCGGAACGCGTCGGCGTCGTGTCCGTCAGTCATCATGACGGCTGTCAGCGCCGGCGAATAGGCGTGCGGGTCCTGACAGACGAGGTCCAGCCCCCACGCCTTCACGGCAGCCCGCGTCGCAGCGCCGTGACGCTTGTGGCGAGCCCATACATTCTCCAGACCCTCCTCCTCCATCATGGCGATCGCAACCTTCAGACCGTAAAGTAGATTGGTGGCCGGCGTGTAGGGAAACGAGCCCTCCACGTTGTTGGCTATCACCGGATGCCAGTCCCAATAAGCGCGCGGCAACGTGTTGGACTTTGAGGCCGCCAGAGCCTTTTCAGACACCGCGTTGAAACCAAGACCGGGCGGCAACATCATGCCCTTTTGGGAACCTGCGATCGACACGTCGATACCCCAGGCATCGTGCTCATATTCCAGCGCGCCGAGGCCGGAGATGGTGTCGACCAGCAGCAGCGCCGGATGTTTGGCGCGGTCGAGGATTTTGCGAACCTCAAGCGGATGGGTGACGCAGCTCGTGGATGTCTCGTTGTGCACGATCATCACGGCCTTGATCTTGTGCTCCCGATCGGCCTTGAGCCGCTCCTCGATCAAGTCCAGGGGGGCGCCGCGCCTCCAGTCGGTCGGCAGCACATCGACATCGAGCTTGAACTTGTTGGCCATGGTAAGCCATAGCGTCGCGAACTGGCCGGTCTCCGCCATCAGCACTTTATCGCCCGGCGACAGGGTGTTGACGATCGCGGCTTCCCAGGCACCAGTGCCCGACGACGGATAGATGATGACCGGCTGCTTGGTGCGGAAAACCCGCTTGGCGTCGGCCAGCACCTCATGGCCCAGCACCGCGAACTCCGGACCGCGATGATCCAGGACGGGCATATCGATGGCGCGCTGCACGCGGTCAGGCACATTGGTTGGGCCTGGAATCTGAAGAATATGTCGTCCTGTGTGCAGCGTCATCGGGGAGCGTCCTTTCCGGGAATTTGTCGTATTGCAGGTCGAATACCACTATCCGGCGGCGTTGTCCCGCGCTCGCCCGCCCCCCTGCCGGACCGCACTCGGGAGACCCAGTTCGAGCCGCCCCGCCTGCCACGCGCGATGAGTCCTTCCAGTCCGCCCAGAGTTCCTCTGCTTCAACCCCTGGGGCATTGACAGCGGCTGAGGCCGGCCCGAACATGGAACCAGCCCACAACAATTTCTCTTTTCTGCTTTTACAGATATCTCCAATAAGCTGTACGCAGGATCCGACGCTCTATCCTCAGCACAGGAGATAAGTCCGATGATTCTCTTCAATATTCTGCCGGCGAGGATTTTGGCAGCCGTCGTGGTTTCGATGGGCATCTCAACGTCCGCAGGGGCGGGGCATCGTCACCACAAGCACCACCATCACACCCATCCGGCCGAGACCGATATCTACCTCCACAACTACGGGCCTGCCGTCACGCCGGATCAACCCTTCGCCTATTACGACGGACCGATCAGCGTGCATTGCGACCAGGGCGCTGCCACATACCGAGGGCAGGATGGCCGCCCGCATCCCTGCAATTGACTGCTTGGTGCGAGGGAACGCTCACCGCGTGCAAGCGCGTCGATCGGGCAAAACCGTGCGTGGCGTGATCGCAAGCCTCCGCGTAGGTATGGGCTCACAGGCAAGAGGAGACTACAAGGCCTCCCATGGATGAAACGGACGATGGATACGACTACAAGCGCTATCGAGACCTTCTCGCCGAGGCGACGGATGAATCAAAGCGGCTGGAGTTGATCGACTTACTGATCAAGGAAGGCGCACGGGATCAACTTACGCGCGAGCGGATCAGACGGCTTGGCCTGACAAAGCTGATGGATCGGCCGCGCAATCGGGATTAGAGCCATCTGATTCTGATGGAAGAAACAGGGCACTCTGTGGTTCGACGCATTTTCTTTCCGTGAACCGGCAGGTCGAAAGCGCTGGAGCTTTCAAACCGCGTCTTGCAAAAAATTAAAGCGGGTCGGAGACATTGGGTTCGGCGCGCGGCGAATTCAGAGGACAACGGTTGCGTCGGCATTTACCGAGCAGAATGGGGCTAAACGCAGCTTGAACAAGCCGGGATGGACTTAATGAGACTAGTGCCAGCCTACGACGACCAGAATATTTTCGCGAAGATTCTTCGCGGCGAGCTGCCGTGCTTCAAGGTTTACGAGAATGCGCATACATTCGCGTTCCTTGACATCATGCCGCGCACGCCGGGCCACACACTGGTGATCCCGAAGGCCCCCGCCCGCGGAATCTTCGACATTTCAGCGGATGATCTGGCGGAAGTCGCGCGAAGCAGCAAGACGATCGCGGTGGCGGCCATGAAGGCCTTCGACGCCGAAGGCACCATCATCCAGCAGTTCAGCGAAGCCGTCAGCGGACAGGTGGTGTTTCACCTGCATATGCACGTCATACCGATGAAATCGGGAGTGGCGCTTCTGCCGCCCCAGAGCCAGCAGGAGGACGTCAAGGTGCTCCAGGATCACGCGGCCCGGCTGATCGCCGCGCTCGGCTCGTAGCGCGAACGATAGCGTTTTCGAGCGAAGGGGATACCGGTTCGCGTGAAGAAAACGCGTCAGATCAAACCATGGAGCCCCGCTTCTGATGTCAGCTGCCGCAGCGATGTCGCCTGGTCATCCGACCTCGTCGGCAATCTCGCCGATCGCGTCAAAGACGCTGTCGAGTTCGTGCGGCGTGCTGCAATACGGCGGCATGAGGTAGATCGTGTTACCGAGCGGCCGGACCAGGAACCCGCGGCTCAAGAAGCCGTCGTAAAGGCGCGGCCCGATGCCGGCCAGATAGCCAGCGTCATCCGCGACGACATCCAGCGCTGCGATGGTTCCGATCTGACGGACGTTGATAAAACGCCGATCCTCGCGAAAGCGGTCAAGACCGCGGGTTTGCGCGCGCGCGACGGCGGCGATGCGCTCCATCACCGGGTCGCTTCGCCAGATCTCTAGATTCGCGCAGGCGGCCGCGCAGGCGATCGGATTCGCGGTGTAGGAACTGGAGTGAAAAAAGGTCTTGCTGCGATCCGTTGAATAGTGGGCATCGAAGATATCCGCGCGGCACAGCGTTACCGCCAACGGTAGCGAACCGCCGGTCAGGCCCTTGGAGTAACAGGCGATGTCGGGCGTCACGTCGGCCTGCTCGCAGGCGAAGAGCGTTCCGGTGCGACCCCACCCCGTCATGACTTCGTCGGCAATGAACAGAACGCCGTGAGCCTCGCAGATCCGCTTCATCTCCGCCAGAATCCAGGCCGGATAGATCAGCATGCCGCCGGCGCCAAGGATAAGGGGCTCCACGATCAGCGCCGCCACGCCGGTGTTCCGACACGTCATCGTGATTGCGTCCAGCGTGGCCTGTTCACGGCCCTCGCAGGGAAAGGGAATCCGCTCCACATCGAACAACAGCGGATCGTACGGCGCGTTGAAAATGCCTCGTTCACCCACCGACATGCCGCCGATGGTGTCGCCGTGATAGGCCCCTTCCAGCGCCAGAATACGACTGCGCTGCTCACCCCGGTTCCGCCAGAAACCAAGCGCCATTTTCAGCGCGACTTCCACCGACGTTGAGCCGCTATCGGAAAAGAAAACGTAGTCGAGCCCTCGCGGCGTTATCGCAACAAGCTGTCGCGCGAGCCTTTCGGCGGGTTCGTGGGTGAAGCCAGCGAAGATCACCTGATCGAGACGGTCGGTCTGATCCTTGATCGCCCGCACGATATGCGGATGACGATGACCGTGCGTCACCACCCACCACGAGGAAATCGCATCGAAGATGCGGCGGCCGTCAAATGTTTCAAGCCAGGCACCCTCGCCCCTGGCGATTGATATCGCCTCCGGCTGCAGCGCGTGCTGGGTGAATGGGTGCCAGACGGGAGATGCCGGCTTCATCGTGCCCGCTCTTTGACGAAATCGCCGATATCAAAACCGTCGGCAAAAGCCTTACGCAAGGTAGCGGCGGTCAATGGCATGACATAACCCAACCGGCCCAGACGTTTCACCTTTCCCATATCGATGATGATCCGTTCGGTTTCGACGTTCTCTTCTCCGATGAAGCTGACGCCGAGTATCGTAACGTCGCGCGCCCGCAGCGCCTCGATGGACAACAGGCTGTGGTTGATGGTGCCGAGAGCCGTTCGGGCGCAGAGCACCACCGGCAGGCGCCACCTCGCCATGAGATCAAGATAGGTAACACTGCGCGTCAGCGGCACCAACAAACCACCTGCGCCTTCAATCACCAGGGGGCGATCCGCGCTCGGCACCTCCAGCGTCCGATGCTCGATAGTTACGCCGTCTAGCTCGGCGGCGAAATGCGGAGACGCCGGCGTCCGCAACCGATAGGCCTCCGGCAATACGCGCTCGGGCGCGAGTCCCGACAGGCGCAATACGGTTTGCGAGTCGGTTTCCTCGTCCAGTCCCGATTGGATCGGCTTCCAGTAATACCCGTCGAGAGCCCCGGCAAGCGCAGCCGAGAAAACCGTCTTGCCGACGTCGGTATCGGTCCCGCTGACGACGATCCGCGCGCTCACGCAGCCAACCGCATGTCTTCTGCCAAAGCCGCGAACAAGTCCGCGACGATTGTCTCGTTGACATGGAGCGTCAACGCGATGCGCAATCGCGCCGTGCCTTCAGGAACCGTCGGCGGGCGGATCGCCCGTATATCGAAGCCTCTGCGCTGCAACGAGGCCGCCAGCTCCACCGCCACCTGATCGGCACCGACAATCACCGGAATAATCTGCGAGCCGGATGGCTCGATATTGCAGCACCGACGCAGTTCGTTGCCGGCAAATTGCACCAGATGCGCCAAGCGCTCACGCCGCACGGAATTGGTGTGAGAAAGTTCGAGCGCTGAACGCGTTACCGCGGCGGTGAGAGGCGAAGGCGCGGTGGCATAGATGAACGGCCGCGCGCGATTGATCAGGAAGTCGCGGATGATCTTCGGCGCAAGAATGAAGCCGCCCGACGTTCCGAGCGCCTTGCCGCACGTGTGCAGCGTGATGACGTTGTCGCGTCCTTCGAACGGCGCGGCAAGCCCCCGCCCCTGCGGCCCGAGCACGCCGGTCGCGTGGGCTTCGTCGATCACGACCATTGCCTCGTGCCGGTCCGCGACAGCCAACAGGTCAGCGAGGTTCGGATTGTCACCGTCCATGCTGTAAAGGCTTTCGACCGACAACCAGGGCCGCCCCTTGCCGCCGGCCTTGCGCCATTTCACGATCGCCGCATCAAACGCATCGGCATCGTTATGCCGGGCGCCGACGGATTCAGCGCGGCCAAGACGAACGCCGTCATGGACGCTGGCGTGGATCAGCTCGTCATGCACGACGAGATCACCGCGTTGCGGCAGGGTCGAGAAGATGGCGAAGTTGGCGACGTAGCCACCGCCAAAATAGAGCGCCGATTCAGCGCCGAAGAAGGCTGCGGCTTCGCGTTCCAGCGCTTCATGTTCAGGATGATTGCCGCGCAACAGACGCGATCCACCCGACCCGACCGGCACTCCTCGGGCCAGCGCATCCGCAGCAGCTTGTCGCAATTCCGCGGATTCAGCCAATCCGAGATAGTCGTTCGATGCGAGATCGATGCCCGCGCGCCCGCGCAACGTCCGGAGACGCCCCCTGTCCGCGAGCGACTGTAAATCTTTCGTATAAATTCCGTGCATCGTCATGTGTTGCGCTTAACCTCGCCAGCGGCGGCAGTCCCGCTACAAGCTAATCGGCCGGCACATCGTAATCGGCTGCAAATCGCATGTCCCGAAGCGGCTGCACCCGCTTCGTCGATGCCTGGTAGAGATCATGCGCCTTGTAAGCTGCAAGTTCCGCCTCGCTGTCGAACTCGCCATAAACCACGACGTCGATGTCGTTGCCGAGCTGATCGGTCTTTCGGTTGCGCGCCACCTCGAGCCGGCGCGCGTGCGGGATTGTGGCAAGCGGCGACAGGCCGTCGATTATTTTGTCGATATCGCCTTTGTCTTTCGCAGTGAATAAAACGATGTGACGAATCATGGCTGGCCGTAGGGCAGAGAGAGGGTGATCCAGGCCGCATGACTATCTTGCGATCAGGTCTAACGCAACGCTCACGACGCGGGGCACGATATCCGATGCAGGGAGCAGCATTTCATGAGCCGGGACATCCTGTTGAATGTTCCGCGAAATACTGCCCATATGAGCATTCTTTAATGTCCGCACCGGACGCACCCGATCTCAGTGCATGAGCACGTTCGATGATGACCGCTTGCGATGAGTGATCCGCTTGTCAAATCCAAGGTGCCCGTGCACTCGGCGTCTCCTGCCTCCCCACAGGCAATTGCGGCGGACCTCATTGCGCTCCTAGTGGCGGTGACTGCCGGAGACCCCCGTGTTCTGACAATCCAGGATCAGAATGCGTTGCCATCGGGTCCGTTCGAACTGGCTCATCGCTCTCTGCAATCGGGATTGCGGGCTTGGGTCGAACGCCAGACAGGGCTGCCGCTAGGCTATGTCGAGCAGCTTTACACCTTCGCGGATCGGGATCGCACCAGCGCCGCCGACCAGCGCGTCATCTCGATCAGTTATCTCGGCCTCACCCGCGAGCAGGCCGGGTCCAACCAATATGAAACGAGTTGGCGCAGTTGGTATGATTATTTCCCTTGGGAGGACCATCGCCTCGGTACGCCAATGATGGAGAAAACGCTGCGGTCCGGCCTCGCGGCGTGGATCGCAGAAGCACCGGACCGGACAGCGCGAAGCAATCGCCGGCAGCGAGCGGCGAGGCTGTTTGGGTTGGACGACCACATCTGGAACGAGGAACTCGTCCTGCAAAGGTACGAGCTTATGTACGAGGCACGACTGATCCCGGAAGCCCTCCGTGGCGATGGCCCGCCCGCTTCGACGGCCGCGTCCGTGCCGGGTGATCCCATGATCCTCGACCATCGACGGATTCTGGCGACCGGCATCGCCAGACTTCGCGCCAAGATCAAATACCGCCCCGTCGTATTCGAACTAATGCCCGAGACGTTCACATTGCTGCAATTGCAACGGTGCGTTGAAGCTCTGGCGGGAAAACTTGTGCATAAACCGAACTTTCGTCGTTTGATCGAGCAGCAGGAGTTGGTGGAGGATACCGGCGAGACCAGCCAGGAGACCGGGGGACGGCCAGCAAAACTCTTCCGTTTCCGCCGCGCCGTGTTGGCTGAGCGTGCGATTGCCGGGACCAAATTACCCGTCTTGGGGACTTGACAACACTTATACTCAACATCAGTATAATAGGCGTCCGAGTGGAGTATAGTCATGTCGTCCGTTTTGGAACTGCGGCCATCGGCCCGAATCTATCCCAAAGTGCGGCACGCGATCCCCCGGATCGAATGGCCCGCTTTCGCCGAGGACGTTGATGCGATCATCGAACTGAAGAAGCGCCGCAACGCAGTCGTGCTTGCGCATAACTATCAGACGCCGGAGATCTTCCACGGCGTGGCCGATATCGTTGGCGACAGCCTCGCGCTGGCCCGCAAGGCAACGGAGGTGGAAGCCGACGTGATTGTGCTCGCCGGGGTGCACTTCATGGCCGAAACAGCCAAACTGCTGAATCCGTCAAAAACGGTCCTGATTCCTGACACTGGCGCCGGCTGCTCACTCGCCGACTCGATTACGCCCGAAGATGTGCGACTTCTACGAAAAACCTATCCCGGTACTCCGATCGTCACTTACGTGAACACCTCGGCCGCGGTGAAGGCCGAGTCGGACATCTGCTGCACGTCGGGCAATGCAAAGGCCGTTGTCGAGTCCCTCGGCGTCGAACGTGTCATCATGCTGCCCGACGAATTTCTGGCGAAGAACATCGCTGCCGAAACCCACGTCAAGATTATCGCCTGGACCGGGCATTGCGAAGTGCACGAGCGCTTCAGCGCCGACGAGGTGCGGCAGTTGCGCGACGATTACCCCGGCGTGGTCGTGCTGGCACATCCGGAATGCCCGCCGGAGGTTGTCGCGGAAGCCGATTTCGCCGGATCGACCGCCGCCATGGCTTCCTATGTCGCGACCCGACGGCCGCCTCGGGTCGTTCTC
This sequence comes from Nitrobacter vulgaris, assembly GCF_031453995.1. Lineage (NCBI taxonomy): Bacteria > Pseudomonadati > Pseudomonadota > Alphaproteobacteria > Hyphomicrobiales > Nitrobacteraceae > Nitrobacter > Nitrobacter vulgaris. The sequence continues at coordinate 12,660 of NZ_JAVDPZ010000042.1, forward strand.
CTGACGGAATGCTCGATGAGCGACAATGTCGCCACTGATCATCCTGGCCTGGAATTCATTCGTCCCTGCAATCTGTGCCCGCACATGAAGAGGATCACGCTCGGTAATATTCGCCACGCGCTGGAGACGATGCAGCACGAGGTCACGATCGACCCGGGCATCGCTGCGCGCGCACGCCTCTCTGTCGAGCGAATGCTAGCTGTCGGATGACCGCGCTGCATGACACCAACGGCGCCGCGGTCGTTATCGGCGGCGGCCTTGCCGGCCTGATGACAGCGCTCGCACTGGCGCCGCGACCGGTGCTGCTTTTGAGCAGCGCGCCGTTGGGTCTCGAGACATCGAGCATCCTCGCACAAGGCGGCATTGCCGCAAGCATCGGACCGGACGACAACGCATCGCTGCATCTGGCCGACACCCTCGCCGCCGGTGACGGGCTTTGCGACCAGCGCGTTGCTGCGACAATCCTCGCCGGTGCGCCGGCTGCGATCGAGCGGCTTATGCAGCTCGGCGTAGTTTTTGATCGCGATACCGACGGCAACCTCGCGCTTGGCCTTGAGGCAGCCCACTCGCGCCGCCGGATTGTCCATGCCGGAGGTGATGCGAGCGGCCACGACATCATTCGTACCCTGGTCCGCAAGGTCTATGAGACGCCTTCGATCACTGTATGCGAGGCGACCAGCGCACAGCGTTTGATCGTCGAGGACAATACGGTGAGAGGGGTCGTCTGCCAGACCGAGCGTGATCTGGTTGCTTACGCCACCGGTCACATCGTCATCGCGACCGGAGGCATCGGCGGATTATTTCTGCACGGAACCAATCCGGCGGGATCGTGCGGGCAAGGACTAGCGCTCGCGGCGCGCGCCGGCGCCACCATGGCCGATCTTGAATTTATCCAGTTTCATCCGACGGCGCTCGATACCGGCTCCTTCCCGCTGAAACTGATCAGCGAAGCGGTGCGCGGCGAAGGTGCGACTCTCATCGACGAAAACGGCGATCGTTTCATGGCGGATACGCCCGGCGCGGAGCTTGCGCCGCGCGATGTCGTCGCGCGCGCCGTCTGGCGACATATGGCCGCAGAACATCGGGTATTTCTCGATGCGCGGAACCTCCGAGGGATCGACTTCACCCGACGCTTCCCGGCGATCACCTCGTTTTGTCGCAATGCAGGGATCGATCCCCTGACACAGCCGATCCCGGTTCGTCCCGCCGCGCATTATCACATGGGTGGAATTTCCGTCGATAAACACGGAAGAACATCCGTTGAAGGTCTCTGGGCCTGCGGTGAGGCCGCTTGCACCGGCCTTCATGGGGCAAACCGGCTCGCGAGCAACTCGCTTCTGGAGGCGGTCGTGTGCGCCGGTCTGGTCGCTCAGGATATTGCCGCCACGGCGCCTGCGAAACGACGTCCCCCCAGAATGACGGATGCAGGCGCCGGCTGCGATCCGACCTTGATCCGGCCGATTCTGTCCCACGCCGCCGGAGTTTTGCGAGATGGCGACAAGCTGCGTGCAGCCGCGCGCGCGCTCTTCCCGCTCGCCGCCTCCCAACAGGCAGCAGGCGACCCAGCTATCGTCGCCCTGATGATCGTGATCTCGGCGCTTCGCCGTGAAGAAACCCGCGGCGCCCATGCGCGCACCGACTGTCCCGAGCGAGCAATCCGAGCGACGCGAACAACATTGCGTCTTTGCGATGCGTTCGACGCCGCACAAGACTGCGTTCCCGATTTGGTTAGTTAGTTAGTTAGTTAGCTCGTACGCAAGGACACAATGTCGCTCCCTGCCCTCCCGCGCATCATGATCGAACCACTGGTTCGTATGGCCTTGCTTGAAGACATCGGCCGCGCGGGCGATCTCACGACCGACGCGATCGTACCAGTTGGCCACCGGGCCACGACCCATATTGTCGCTCGCCAGCGAGGCACCGTTGCCGGGCTCGATCTTGCTCGGCTCGCCTTCGAACTCATCGACCCGGCAATCCAGATGCGTATCGAGCACGACGACGGTGCGGTCGTCGAGCCCGGTGCGGTGATCGCGACCTTGTCGGGTCCGGCGCGGGGGATTTTGACAGCGGAACGGGTCGCACTGAATTACCTGTGCCGTTTGAGCGGAATCGCCACGGCGACAGCGTCCGTTGTCACCGCGATTCAAGACCACAAGACGAAAGTGGTCTGCACGCGCAAGACGACGCCGGGATTACGCGCGATCGAAAAATACGCGGTCCGCGTCGGCGGAGGCAGCAACCACCGGTTCGGTCTCGACGATGCGGTTCTCATCAAAGACAATCACGTTGCCATCGCCGGCAGCGTCACCGAAGCGCTGAAGCGCGCAAAGAACAGCGTCGGCCATCTCGTCAAAATCGAGCTAGAAGTGGATACGCTCGATCAATTGCGTGAAGCACTCGATCAGGGTGTCGATGCCGTGCTGCTCGATAACATGACCGCCGAGATGCTCCGGGAAGCCGTTGCGATGGTCGGAGGTTGCGCCGTGACCGAAGCTTCCGGCCGCATTACGCCGGCAACGGCGTCAGCGATCGCTTCAACGGGCGTCGATCTCATTTCGATCGGCTGGCTCACGCACAGCGTCGGCATTCTCGACCTCGGCCTTGATTTTCAGGACCAAGCGAGCGCTTGATCCAACGTCGAGTTGCGAACGGGGATGTCGGCGGCTGATAAAGCCCCCGCAGGTGATCAATACTGGTTAGCCAAACCAGACAGTATCACTCAGGTCGCCAAGACACGAACTCGTCCATGCGCCCGGTTTAATTCGAAGGCGGTCGTTTCCGAAAAGGATCCGCTGCTTCATCGTGCCCGTTGCGGCTACTAATGAACATCAGGGCCATCAATCCACATCCGATGACGATCGAAAAGAACGTGCCAAGACCAAGCGCGATCCAGCCATGTTTTCCTATCTCGACTTCGGAGGTCTGATTCAAGATCAAGATCATCCACACGCCTGTAGCTATCAGTATGCCTGTCAGCGCAACTAAAATAACGAGTCTTCCTTTGCCCATACTTTCCATCGTCGTGCCTTTCCTTTTGTGTCTGACCGCTCAAGCCAACTCCGCCGAAGTCTGTTAAATCCCACGCTACCGGCCATCATAATGGACGCCGTCGCTTATCTCATTTTCGCTCGTTGTCGCGTTTTCTACGCAAGTCCAATGCTAGCCCCAGAGAAGGTTTTTTGCATGTCGTTCTAGCAGATTTAAAAGTGGAACGCTTCCTAAAATGATACATAAAAAATATATCTTTACATGCGCCCTCAAAAAAGGGAACCCCGCCGAAACCAAATCTTGCAAAAACCTCTTTTTGCCGGTTGCGAACCTGTTTCGGTCGACGCTTACCATGGGCAGCTTACAGGGTCTGAGTGCGGCTGACGCATCACTCACAGCAGGTGTGCGGCTTTGCCCTGACAGCGAGCCCGCGCGATTCCGCCTCGCAGCTTTATTTCGCCCTCGAGGGCTCCTCGGGTGACCAACATAGTGGCAATATATTTCGTCTGAGATCAAAACAACTCCAAAACCGGCAGGGCTGTTCTTGGCCCCTTCGCTGGCCCGTTTTTGTTGGCTGTAACGTGTGCGCTTGTCACTGGACGGCTTGAACCAGGAACCCTGCTACATTGCATGAGTTAACTGGCTGGACGGGCTAATTGCCTCTATCCCTCGTCCGCTCCTGGCCCGTCGGTGTACCCCCTTCACCGGCGGGCTTTTTGAATCGGGAACGCCTTCCCCGGGTCGGAACTCCGGACAAATTCAGGCTGATTTACCCCCGACGCAAGTCGGTTGGGTGTCCGGTGATTTCGCGAAAGGCAAACTTAATAAGGAGGGAAGTTTAAGTAGATGCCCAGCGTCCGTCCCATGATCGGACTCTACCAGACTTGGAGGAAATTCAGAGGAGCAAGTTACTCAGCGTGCGAGCGAATTGCGTGAAAATCGAACCGGGGACAGGCCACCCGGCGTTCATTATTTCAAAACCATGGATAGGAGTCTTCTCGTCACGGTGAGCTTCCATTAATCGCTACAGTTGCACGATGTCGAAAAGACGGAAAGTCGCAAAGAATACCGGGGAAGGCGGAGCGGCGCGGGCTCCGGAATTGCTATGCTGAGCGTGCCGACACTGTGGGTGGTGTTTATCGTGAACTTCCTGGCGTTGGGCCTGGTCTGGACCTACGTCATGCGGAGCTATCCGACGTTAGCGGCTGCACCATATTGGGCAGCGGCGTCCTTCGTCGCCGCTTTTTTTACCGCAATACCCATACTGCGCGATCACGTCGATTCAATGCTGCCCCTGGTTATCGGTGGCGGCGGGGTGATCTTCGCGGTCTGCCTCTGCACGATGGGAATCCGACGCTTCTACGAACGACCTGTCTCCTGGCAAACGACTTTTGTCACGGTCGGTGTGAGCGTCGCCGGACTCTCCTTTTTCGTATATGTGCGCGACGACATGCCGATGCGTATCTTCATCTACTCAGCGGCTCAGGCGATACCGATCGCCCTGACGTTGAAAATGGTGCTGTCGCGCAGGGAGGGCCGCATCAATTCGGGAGCCCAGCTCGCGGGAATTGTTGGCGCACTTATCATCTGCATCACCGTGATTAGGTCAGTCTGCGCATTTTTCCAGATTGGCGGCGGAATGTCCTTCGTCGACTTCAACGGTTTTCAGGCTGCCTTGACGTTAGGCCTCATGTTCCTGTCGATGGTCTGGAACTTCGGGTTCCTTTTGATGGCGATTGAGCGACTACGCAACGAGGTTGTCGACCTTGCGCTTGTGGATGATCTCACCGGTGTCGCGAACCGGCGGCAATTGCTCGGGCGGCTGGAGGAAACATGTGCACTGTCGCAGCGCAGCGGCGAACCTTTCGTGATCCTCGTGGTCGACCTCGACGGCTTCAAGCAGATCAACGATACCCACGGTCATGCAGCCGGCGACGCCTGCCTGCGGCACTTCACGCTGATGACGCAGATGCAGCTGCGGCCCGGAGATCTGCTGGCGCGTACCGGCGGTGACGAATTCTGTATCTTGTTACCCGCCACAACGCTGGGAGAAGGTGCGGAGATCGCGCGGCGCGTGCTGAATGCCTGTCGCGAAGACGCCGCCGGATGCGCCGGCGCCGATGTTCCCATCGCGGCTTCCATCGGGCTTGCGCAATGGACACAGGAGATTGGAGCCTGTTCGGAGCGTCTGCTCGCCGCCGCCGATCAGGCGCTCTATGCAGCCAAGAACGAGGGGAAAAACCGGTATGCGTCATGCGGAGACATTGCACCGCCGATTGCCCCGGATTTGCTGTCACAACAGATTCTGTGGAATCAAAAGGCATAAGCAGCGTTGAAGACTGGAGCGCTGGCTTCCGGGCCACGAACAAACAAAAAGGGCCGGCGTCGCCACCGGCCCCTCATCTCAAAACGGAAGCTTCCAGCTTTAGCGGGCGGCTTCCATGGCAGCTTGTTCCTGCCGTGCGATCGAGGTCTTCACCGCTGACTGAACCTTCTCGAAGGCGCGAACCTCGATCTGCCTTACGCGCTCACGCGACACATTGAACTCGGCAGCGAGATCTTCCAACGTCACCGGCTCATCTGCGAGGCGTCGGGCCTCGAAGATGCGGCGCTCCCGCGGATTAAGCACGCCCATTGCGCCGGTCAATGCGCGACGACGATGATCGAACTCCTCATGTTCAGCCAGGATGGCTTCCTGAGTAGGCGAATGATCGACGAGCCAGTCCTGCCATTCGCCGGCCTCGCCATCATCACGAATCGGAGCGTTGAGCGATGCATCGCCACCAAGGCGGCGGTTCATGTCGACGACGTCCTGTTCCGTGACGCCAAGACGCTTGGCAATGAGCTTGACCTGATCCGGACGCATATCGCCTTCATCAAGTGCGGAGATCTTGCTCTTCGCCTTCCGCAAGTTGAAGAACAGTTTCTTCTGGTTCGCGGTTGTGCCCATCTTCACGAGCGACCACGAACGCAGGATATACTCTTGTATTGACGCTTTGATCCACCACATCGCATATGTGGCGAGGCGAAAGCCCTTTTCGGGCTCGAATCGCTTCACCGCCTGCATCAGGCCGACGTTGCCTTCCGAAACGACTTCCGATATCGGCAGGCCGTAGCCTCGATAGCCCATGGCAATCTTAGCCACGAGCCGCAGGTGGCTGGTCACGAGATGATGCGCCGCGTCGCGGTCGTCATGTTCGCGCAAACGCTTCGCGAACATATACTCCTCGTGCGGTTCCAGCATCGGAAACTTGCGGATTTCCGCAAGGTAACGAGAAAGTCCCGATTCTCCGTTGAGAACCGGCAGGGTAGCAGTACGGGCCATGGTTGCGCCCTCCACTTGGTTCAGGCCCCCGATAGCGGCGAGCCTGGCAGGCAGTCTCTTGTGTTAAAGCTGACTACGCTGCGATGTTCCACGTTGGATGTTCAACGCAGGTGCAGCATATACTAGGCGGGTCAAAAAAAGAAGAACAAAAAGTGATTACGTTTTCGTGATAATGAATCAACCGTTTGGTATGATTGTGTTTTTTTGAAATATGCGTCATTCCGCCGCCGCTAAAGCCGATCGAAGTAAAAACAGGTCCTCCGGCAACCCTGCTTCCCAGCGCAGAATTTCTCCGGTCCGTGGATGTTCGATGACCAGAAGGTACGCGTGAAGCGCCTGCCGCCCGAGAGTGGTTAGGGCAGCCGAGGCCCGTGGCCCCAGATGATTGGCCTTGGTCTTGAAATGCGATCCATAGACGCCATCACACATCAGAGGGTGGCCGGCGTCGGCGAGATGTACCCGAATCTGATGTGTACGGCCGGTGGCGAGTTGGCAGGCGAGAAGAGCGGCCACCGGTTTTCCGTCCCGGCCGTTGAAAGCCTGCAGTACCTCCCAGTGGGTAATCGCTTCCCGCCCGCCTGCACGTACGGCCATCTTTTCGCGTGCGTAAGGGTGCCGGTCTATCGGAGCGTCAACCGTGCCGTGGGGACGGTTCGGCAGTCCCCAGACAAAAGCCAGGTAACCGCGTCGCATCGCTCCCGTACGCCCGTGATCCGCAAATTGCGCGCTCAGCGACTTATGTGCGGCGTCATTCTTGGCGGCTACCATGAGGCCGGTGGTGTCCTTGTCGAGTCGATGTACGATGCCGGGTCGGCAGACGCCGCCGATGCCGGACAGACTCTCCCCGCAATGCGCGATGAGGGCGTTGACGAGCGTCCCGGCCTGGTGGCCTGCTCCGGGATGAACCACCAGACCTTTCTGCTTGTTAATGACGATGAGATCGTTGTCCTCGTAGATGATATCCAGCGCGATGGCCTCGCCTTTCGGTTTGGCCGATATTGCCGGGGGCACGAGGATTGTGATCGTATCTCCCGAAGCGACATGATAAGCCGGGTCGCAAACACGAGCCGGGCCTATCGCACTCTCGGCAGCAGAAACTTTTTTCACAACACTGACGCAGCCGGCGAGAATCAGGGATTTCAGGCGTGATCGCGACAAATCGGGACTGTGGACGGCAAGGACGCGGTCAAGGCGCACCGACCCCTCGTCGCCGGTGACAATGATGTCCAGCCTTTGATTGTGATCCGATGATGAGCCTTCAAGAGCTGAGCCTTGCATGACTGAGACTTTAAACTCTGAACCGACGCCGGAACAGGCCGCGCTGTTCGCGAGGGTTCGGCGGATGATGTTGATCGCTGGGCTGACCACGGCCCTCGCCGTTGGAGCCGTCCTGGTCGCCATCGGCTATCGTTTTTTTCGCGTTGAGGGAAGCAGGCCGGCGGTCGACGTCACCGCCACCCTGCCGAAGGACGCAAAGATCATCGCAACTGCGGTTACAGGTGACCGACTCGTGGTGACCCTCGATCTCGGCGATTCCGTCCAGATACGGACGTTCGATCCGCGTACGCTGCGGTCGACCGGAACACTGAGTTTCGCACGCGAGCCCTGATATCCTGAGGTACCTTGCAGCGTATCGATTTCGGGGTTATTGCCTCCAATACGCTCCCTTCGTCTAGCGGTTAGGACGCGGCCCTCTCAAGGCTGAAACAGGGGTTCAATTCCCCTAGGGAGCGCCAAGCAAAATCAGATACTTACGTTTGATGCCCCTCTCCTTATTCTGATATGGGTAAGCACTGGGTAAGCGATGGGCCATAAATTGGCTCGCGGGCACTCGCGCAATTCCTCCATTTCTTCACCTTTAGTCGGAAGCCTAGAAACCTGAGTCGACGCCAAATAGACGGGACTGCTGCCTTGACGTTACCGGCCCATATTGCTTCGGCACGCGTGGGTCGTGGGTGACGTGCCGCTAAGAGATAGCGACTATCTCGACCTCATGGTCGCCTTCGCCTGCAACTTCTCCCACAGCCTTGCCGTACAGAAGCCGAGCGATGGGTGATACGTAAGAGATAGATCCTGTTTTCGGATCGGCCTCGTCTTCGCCAACGATGCGGAATTTCTGAATGCGACCATCGTTGCGACTGAAGGTCACCGTAGTCCCAAAAGCAACAACGGCACTTGAGGACGGCGCGTCGACGAGCTGAGCAGTCCGTACTCGCTCTGAGAAATACCGAACATCACGTGCCGGAATTGATGCCTGCCTCCGACGTTCGTTTACATCCTCAATCTGCTGCGCAGCTTCGTACGCCTGGTGCGCGTCCCGCAGCAGATCGTTGAGAGCTTCCAATCCTTGCTCGGTCACCAAGTTTGGGTGAGGCGAAATAGGACGATCGGGCAGGACCGTTTCTGCAGCAGTCTCAGCACTCTCTTCCTTTGTGAAGGCGACGCTCAACTTTACACTCCATAGCCGTCAGGCACTATACCTGAGCTAACGCTTTCCCCTTGCGGATCGTTTCCTCATCCTCACCCCAGCCCCGCCCCCATTCTCCGCGATGAACTCGACGCCGGCCTTTTCGAGGGCGGCGACAAGCGCAGCGCCGGTCTCTGGACGGCCACCAATCTCGCCATCGGCCGCCTCTAACCTCTTAATCGTCGGCACGGATATGCCGGAAGCCTCCGCCAAGTCTTCTTGAGACCAGCCGGCCAAAGCTCTCGCTGCTTTAATCTGTCTTATTGATACTTTTAGTATTGACACACATCCTACTCCCATGCGATACTTTTAGTATCAATTAGCCACTTAGAAAGCAATCCGGATGACCACGAAAAGCACCATCACGGTGAACGGCGGAGCTATGCCCAAATTCAACCGCAAGGCCATCATGGCACGGGCCTGGGCCATCTTCCGTGAGACCTACAAGTATCCGGCAATCAAATTTTCCAGCATCGGCTGGAAGTGTTTCGGATGGGCACTCCGGACAGCGTGGGCCGAGGCTCGCGAAGCCGCGCGTATTGCCGACATCCCGGCTGACGTGAAGGCCGCACGCATCGCCGTTCTGACCCGCACCATTGAACTGGCTTCGTACAGCGAAAGTTGGCCGGCAGCTTCTCGCACGATTAGCGCCGCTCGCGCAGAGATCATCCTTCTTTCCAACCAGCACTAGCATCAGAGGAATTACACATGACCCAAGCCGAGACGGATTTAAATACGACTAGGCGACTCTTTCTATCGTGTGCGATGGCTACTTCTGTTTTGCCGGCAGTTGCGGTCGCGCGGCCGACCGATCCCATCTTGGCGGCAATTGAGCGTCACCGATCGGCATTCAAAGAGTTCGTGGATGCATCGCTGGCGGCTGACGAGGTGAAAGCGGAAAAAGACGGACGCAAGGTCACGCATGAGGCCGAAGATAGGTTGGATGCCGCAATCATCGCAGACACAGAGGCGGCTGAACTGCTCGTCTCTACATCACCCGAAACGAAGGCGGGACTTGCTGCCGCCGTGGCGTGGCTTTTGGAATACGACCAGGGGTGCATCCCTGATACATCGGGCCGCTTTCTGCGGGCCTTGGCCACGTCGCCGCTATTGATGGAGGGCTAGATCATGCCGCAGGCTGACCAGATTCCTATCACATCGCGGAGAAGGTTTCTTTCCATACTCGGACTTGCTGGTGCTGCGACAGCGGCGACGACCGTCGCGGCTGCAGCCGTCAGTCAGAAACCGGAAATAGAGGAACTGCCGAGCCGCTACGAAAGACCGCTCGAATATCTAAAGGATATGCAGGCGATCGGATGGAAGCCGGCTGCAATGTTTCAGCGCCTCAAGGAGGGCGGTGTTCTTCGCATGGGCGTCATTGAGAAGGGACCGGGCGAAGAAAGAATGACGGAAACCTGGGGCAAGTATCACGCGATATCGATGCGCTGCCCTGTTCAATTGCCGATGGATGTCCACCCGGATCAGGGTTGGTGGAAGGAAGTTTGGCAGTTTCTTTATGATCGCGGCTTGCGCGAAGACGTAACCCCAACCTCGATCGCTTAGCGGGAGGACATATCATGGCGCAGGCTCGAAACAATATAGCGGTTCTGCCGACCAAAGAGCCAGATCAAGATTTGATCGGCTATTGCGATGAATGGGTGCTTGTTCGCGCGCAATTGCGCGTGGGGTGGGCCTCCCAAAATGAAGGTCGGGACGGCATACCCGACTTGGCAGACAGGAAGGAAGAGCTGGAAAGAGAGTTGGCATTCCACCGACCTCTCACTGTCGCCGGTGCCTGCAAATTAGTCAGTGCGGCGCTTGATATTCTTTACGCAAAAGAACGGGACGAAGAATCGTTGCTTGCTATCGGCCCGGTCCTTGAAATTTTGAAACACGTTGAGGATGCGCTTTCGTATAGCAGCGACCGCATCCCCGGAGCGCACCTAGCTTAATTTTTGAATTCCCTTGGCCAAAGGGATAAGCGCGACAACCAGGGCCTTCACTCGACCTCGGTTTCGCGAATGCGAGCTTGCTAGGCGGCTGGGCGCGTAAGCGCCCAAACGCATTCTGTGGAGGTATATCGAGGATTCAGAGAGTTCCCGTGAGATCGATCTATCAGGAGCCAACGACCTGACATCTGATGCATTCATCGCATCGGAGAAACAGTATGACCAAGAACCGTCTTTGTGATCTCAACGACCATCTCTTCGCGCAGATCGAGCGGCTTGCCGATGAGGATAATTCTCCCGAGAAGATTGACCAGGAGCACAAACGCGCTGAGGCGATGGTTGGTGTTGCAGATCAAATCCTACGTACCGCAGCGGTGCAGTTACAGGCGGCGAAACTCGTGTCGGATCACGACGGCGCCGATCCGCGCCCGTATCTGTCGATGATGGAAAAGCCGGCGACTGATACGGCGCTCAAGTTAGTTGAGGGCCGATGAGAGCAACGAAATTTAGCGCGACAGAATTGAGGTTTCTGAAGAGCGGTCGTGATCTGTCTCGACGTAAGCTGTACAAACAGTTTGTCAAAAAATTCAATCGGTATGACCTCAGTGAAGAGGCGCTGTATTTTCACGCCAAGAAGAAGGGCTTCAGGAAAAAACTAGGGCGCCCCAACGAAAGGCCGATTGGATTCGAGGTGATCCAATCTGGATATGTCTTGGTGAAGACTGGCCAACACACGCGCATGGGTAGCCTACCTGGGTGGATTCCAAAGCATGTGATGCTTTGGGAAGCATTACATGGCGTAATCCCCAACGGGCATGTTCTTAAGTGTATCGACGGCGACCGGACCAACACTGATCCGTCAAATTGGGAATCTGTGCCGTGCGGCGTCGTTGGCAGATTGAGTAAGCGCGGTTTCAGGGACGCCCCCGCCGAATTGAAGCCGACAATCATAACCGTGGCGAAGCTGGAGCACGCTCTAAACGAGGCGAAGCGTGGATGAAGCAAGCCCGGATGATAGACGCGAGGTCTGCTTTAGTCGCATGAACTGATCCGGGTGTTTAAGCCAGCGGAGCTCGCTGCGACAGCAAGGCTCTGACCCGCCATGCTATCAAAGCAACAACTCCGAAAATCAGCACCATCGCGGTTAGCGATACGCCGAGATGTTCGTCGAGAAGCGAGGCCCGGCCAGTCGCGCCCAGAAGGGTGTACAGAAACACTTGCGGCGCGGTGAAAATGAACGTGGAGATCGAGTAACTTAAAAGGTCAATCTTCGTCAGACCGAACAGGTAGTTTTGGATGGCGCCCGGAATGGGCACACCTAGACGCATCAACGCGACAATTCGCCAGCCTTCTTGGTCCACCGCCTGTGCAACGACGCCGAAGTTCGGCCTCCGCTCGAGAATCTTTCGAAACCAGTTCGACGCGACATAGCGAGATGTCAGGAAAGCGAGCGCAGAGCCAACGGTTCCGCTCAACAAAATGATCACCGCAGCCTTCCAACCAAAGACTGCGCCGGCCACACAAACGAGCGGCGTACGCGGAAGAATGATGAAGGACATCGCCAAAAACACGAAGCAGATCGCAATTACCGAACTCGGCGTAAGACTGCCGAAAGTTTGTAACCAGATGCTGAACTTGTCTAAAAGAGACGAATTCATTCTATTTTGAGACCCAGATGAACACGATCCTGCCGAGCGCTCCGAATAAGAGCGTGAAGGTTGCAATGCTTTGAATAAAAAAGCCCCAAAAACGTTTAGCGGGATCGGCCAGATATCCGATGAAATAAACGATACGAGCAACGACCCAAACTGCGCCGAGAGCAGCAGCCCACGTTACGCTCCAATAGACTGCAAATAGCCATAGGGAAGGGAGGAAGATTGGCATCCATTCGACGGTGTTCAAATGAGCTCGAACAGCTCGCTCCAGCCTCGGATCGCCGGTCATGGTTGGAGCCCGGATGCCCGTCTTTCGGTGCATTCTCGAAACGGTAAGTGCCATGCCAAATACGACGAGGCCACTGATAAGAGTCACGAGGGCCACCGGATAGTATCGATCCATGATCGCTCCGTTAGGTTTTGCCGCAGGGCGTGCCGGCAGGACAAAGCAACGTTAGAACCGATCGACATTCATCGCATCCATATCATGGCTGCTGCGAGCTTGATGAAGCCTGTGAAGTGTTCTGTTCGCCTGTCGTATCGGGTGGCG
>NZ_JAVDPZ010000043.1:0-24933 GCF_031453995.1 Nitrobacter vulgaris
GTGCATGTGCTGCTGCGTCGCGAAGGCTGGCTAATCAACCAGAAGAAGACGCGACGGATTTATCGCGAGTTAGGCCTGCAATTGCGCAACAAAACGCCGAAGCGACGGGTCAGGGCGAAGCTGCGCGACGATCGCAGAGATGCCACGCATCCCAACGAGACCTGGGCGATGGACTTTGTGCACGATCAGCTCGCCACGGGAAATAAGATTCGTGTGCTCACCGTTGTCGACTTATTCTCACGGTACTCGCCGGTGCTTGATCCGCGCTTCAGCTACCGCGCCGAGAATGTCGTTCAAACGCTGGAGCACACCTGCGCGGCAGTTGGTTATCCGAAGACCATCCGCGTCGATCAAGGCTCCGAGTTCATCTCGCGCGATCTGGATCTGTGGGCCTATTCCAATGGTGTCACGCTCGACTTCAGTCGGCCTGGCAAACCGACTGACAATGCGTTCATCGAAGCCTTCAATAGACGCTTCCGCGCAGAGTGTCTGAACACTCATTGGTTCCTGACCCTTGACGACGCACGATCAAAATTGGAGGATTGGCGCAGATACTACAACGAACAACGCCCGCATGGGGCGATCGGGAATAGACCCCCGATTACGTTGCATAATCGTGACAGCGATCCCAGCTCGCCGTCATGACAAAGCCGGAAACTCTAGCCTCCGGCGGTCCAAAGAATGGTCTCGGAGCAATGAAACCCAGGACTCTCCCTCAAGCTGGAGGAGACTAGGGTCTCAGGTCACCTGGCAGCCAGCCGGGTGCGTTACGGTTATCGGCGTCTCCACGTCCTGCTGCTGCGCGAGGGCTATCGCTTGAACCACAAACGCACTTACCGGCTGTATCGCGAAGAAGGCCTGTCGATCAGGACAAAAACGCCGAAGCGCAAACGGGCCTGGCGCTATCGTTCCGATCGGCCGAAGATCGCCGCCGTGAACCACTGCTGGGCGATGGACTTCATGTCGGATGCGTTGTTCAACGGTCGCCCGTTCCGACTTTTGACCGTTGTCGATTGCCACACCCGAGAATCACTTGCGATCGTTCCGAGAACGAACTTCAGGGCCTTCCAGGTCGTTGAGGTTCTTGAGCGGCTGGCAAGGGAGCGCGGCAAGCCAATCGCTGCGACAACGCCGGCAAGATGCTCGACCAATGGGCCTATCACAATGGCGTCGAGATCGACTTCTCGAGACCCGGAAAGCCAACGGACAATGCGTTTTGCGAGGCCTTCAACGGTCGCGTCCGGGCGGAGTGCCTGAATGCCTCATGGTTCCTGTCGATGGCCGACGCTATCGAACGGATCGAGGAATGGAGGTGCCACTAGAACAATGATCGGCCCCACACCTCGCTCGGCAACTTGACGCCGAACGAATTCGCACGACAAACTCAAACAGCTCGAGAAATTGCCTGACATCTGGACCACAAAACGGGGCAGCTCCACCTTATACGGGCAGTCCGGATCGACGCTGCGTTCTCTGCTTAAAATCAGTCCCATAGCTCCCGCACAATACCATCACTGTGCCGCGGCCACTGCGGCCGATGCTTCGATGTAGGCGAAACCTACAGCAAAAACGAATAAGACGGCACCTATCCACCACTTCTGTCTCGGATAGGCGAACACGATCGCCGCCAAGAATATTACATAGATAGAAAGCCCGCCGGCGCCCATCTGGTCCTCCGAGTCAGGGGAAACATTACCAACAAAAGGTCTTAGGAATGGTTAACCTCTGTTAGGTCGCGAGGCGGAGCGATGAGCTTATCGCCGCACAGATCAAGGTGATCCCAGGTTCCGGCGCGCGGTCGGACCTAGTCACGCCCGTGGTCAACGGCTGGCCGGAAGCGGTCCGCGTGGCGAAGTTGACCACGCGGATTGACGCTGCCAGGCATAAGCGCGCGGAATGTCCGCATAGCCAGATCTATCTGCTACGTCTCTAATGACTGATCAGTTGAAGACCTGATCGGATGAAGCTTGTTCAGACGAGAGAGTCTATCGCCAAGCGCGATGCAGGGAATCTCAAAGAAGCGCCACGAGACGTAGGAAAGGAAAACACAAAATGCGATGCTGCCCCATCGGATGGGCTCTTGAGCCCAAAGCGACATCGAGTTGAAGTCGCGGTGAGCCAGCAGAAAAATGGCGGGGTGAATCAAATAGAGAGAATATGAGGCGTCACCTAGCGCAATGAATGGTTTGCTGATTCTGGTTCGCTTAGTATTGACGGTCGCAGACCAATAAATGATGGCGAATGAAGCGAAAGGGAATATTCCAAATTCCCTTGTCTCAATTGCAATAGCAGTTAGACAAATGCCGGCTACTAGAAATGGGAGCTTGGGATACCTCTCCAGTTGTTGCCGCCACATAAAAGCGAGCACGCCGGCCAGAAAATCGGCGTGGTATCGCGAGACTGGGAGGCTGTGCTCGGGAATGTCAAAGTAAAAAGCGGCAATAGCCGAAATTGCTAGCGTGACCGCCAGTCCTCGTAGTCCGAGAATGGGAACTATCAAAACCGCGGCAATGTAGAAAAGGACTTCGTGTTGCAACGACCACGCTACATCCAAATAGGGCATCGATGTAGTCGGGAGCAATGCTGCTGAATATAAAAGATAGCCCCAGGTTTCGCTTTCAACTGGACCACGAGTGGAGTGCCCAATTGAGACGAAAAGCCAAAGAATGACCCAATAGATCGGGAAAAGCCGGAATAAACGCTTTATGAAAAAGGAGCGTGCTGAAAACTCTGGCTTTGAGACAACCAGAGATATGACAAAACCACTGAGGGCGAAGAAAAAATTAACTCCCAAAAAGCCCCAATGTTGGAGGGCAGAGATGGGATGACCCGTCCCTTCCGGGTATCTCATGATAGATACCCAAGAGTGAAAATAGACGATGCCAAGCGCAGCTAGTCCGCGGGCGATTTGTAGTCCCGCAAGCTTCTGATTTTCTGTTCCCAGCGCCATTTGCGTCGGAACCTACTGTCGCAGAGACACCGCGTAAACCCACTTCAACGGACCATCAATGCATTTGCTCGCTGTTGAGGCCGTTTTGCCATGCTCCAAGGTGGCAAGACGAGCATCACTTCCGCGCAGATCAAGTCGGTCGCCGGTGCTGGCGCGCGATCAGACCTGATCGACGCAATCGTCCGGGGCTGATAGCGGCAGCCAATACAGTCGACCAATTACGGTGTTGTCTGTCCGATGAGCCGGCAGGGCAACGTCTGGGACAATGCAACGGTCGGACATTTAAGACCCTAGTTCGACCGGCAGGCCGCAATCTTATAGGGGTGTCAACTGAACTGAGGTTCCTCTCAAACCACGCAAAGCGACGGCCTAAAATGCCAACTCAGATAGTCACGAGCCTCCGCTGGATCCCGCCATGAGAAGGCATCTTACGAAAAAAAAGAGCGCATGGATTCTACGGGCTGGAAAATCGATTTTAGGATCTTATTGAATACCGAGTCTCCCGACCACGCCACGACGTCAAGGAACCAAACGTCATTGTAATATTCGCCATTTGATCCCGCAACAATCCAAAGCTTATCGTCGAACACGATGGCAGATTGCGCTAGCCGAGGCACCCACGATGGCTGTGAAGCGAGATAGGGGAGCCAGCTGCGACCGTTACGAGAATACCAAACGTCATTTGCGCCGCCACGGGGAGAACCTACAAACCCTCCCATAATCCAGAGCATCCCTGCATAAGATACAGCTGTCGCCCATATACGCCCCTGCCAATTGGCTCGGTCCGTATGTTGTTTCCATTGTATTCCATCAAGAGTGGACCATACATCGCTATAGAGCGCAGGCTTTCCCGACCAATATCCACCGCCTAATACCCAAAGTCGACCGCTGTGCGTAAGGGCCGTATGAAAGGCGCGCGGCGTCCACGTCGCGTGCGGGCTGACGTTGGTCCAATCGACGCCATTTTCTGTTGACCAAACGTCGTTGAACAACGCTTCATCATCCTTATGTCGATATTGCGATGTACCTCCAAGCAGCCATAGTTTTTCATTGAATACCACGAGTGTTCCACCGCCCCTGGCTTGCCAGCCAGGATTGGCAGCAGCTAATGTCCAACTTCGACCATCAGCGGACGACCAGATCTCATTGATGGGATAGAATTTGTTTTCCCTTTCTACAAACCCACCCATCCGCCACATTCGCCCCGCGAAGACGACAGTCATCGCTTGTGATGATGGCGTCCAAGAAGATCGATCTGTCTCCTTTTCCCAATCTATACCATCGCTCGCGCTCCAACTGTCGCCGAGATCGACAATTCCATTCGGGGCTGATCCCCCTAATATCCAGAGACGATTATTGTGGACGAGCAGCCCAGCCCCATCGCGCGGCGACCAAGAGGCTGCAGTTGAAACAACCTTCCAAGGCGGATCCGGAGTCGGACGATATGACAGTAGCCCAACGGTAACAGTAATTACGCCCGCCCCTATAAACGCGCGCCGCGTTGGAAAAATGGGTTGGCTTGAATGAGGTATCACGCCAGCTTGTTCCGTATCACATCACGCACAGCGGTCCTCCGTATACAGCGATCCTCCGTATCATGCATTCGTCGAATATAGCACAATTAGGTGAACCGAAAAGAACTATCGGGTGTCTTTGACCTGACGGATATTGTGAACTGCGGTCGGGACCCATAAAGCGTTAGCGTGGCCGACGTGTTGTGATTCCCGACTCACGAAGACGAGCATGATGAGTGGGGATCAGGTCTGGCAGACGGAAGCGGTTTTCGAGATTGGGCGGGGCTTACCGATGCGGTAAGCCGCGTGTTGATGATCGGAGACCAGCGGCATCGTACACGTGTTAAGTCAGGTGGAATCTGGGTGGAAGCACCTCCCGAATACGGTCCAAGGAAGACGCTCTACAACCGGTCGTCCGATGGCGGAAATGTGTGAACGGACTTATTCCACGCGCTCGCACAGGCGGGCGACCGACCCACACAAGTCCTGATCGACAGTTCCAACTGTGAAAGCGCATCGCTCGGCGGCTGGAGGAAAGGCGGAACAAAAATCAGACCATCGACCGATAGCGCAGCGCGCGCACGACGGAAATTTACGCGCTGACCAACGGTCGATGTTGCCATCTGGCTTTAATGCTCCAGGCGGCCAGATCGCTGACTACACCGCCGGCGCGGCACTGCTCAACCATCTTCCCGAATGCGAAATCCTGCAGGCCGACAAAGGACCATGACGCCGAGGCAATCCGCCGGCGGGTCAAGCAACGCGGCACGATGCCGAACATCCCACCAAGGCCAATCGCAAATGGAAACTGCTTCTCGCTCGTGCTCTCCCGCGACGCAATGCCATCGAGTGTAGATTCTGCCGTCTCAAAGACTTTCGCAGTATCGCATCCGCCATGACCGCCTTGCCGTCAACTTCATGGCTGCCGTCTGCATCGCCGCAACCGCCAGCTGTTGGTTAAGAGCCCGGCCCTAGGACAAAAAAGGCAATCTCTCACGCACCAAGTAATGTCATTCCATCCGGGCGAGGCATACCTAATGGATCCACCACCCATTTTTCTTCTCCCCAAGCTCTCTCTGCTCACCTCGTCGGTCAACTCTTGCATCGTCTTGCCGAGCGTCTTCTTCGTCTTCACGGCGGAGCTATCGATCAGGCCCTGCCCAAGAGGTCCGCCGACCATTGCGAGTGCGTGGAATAAATTATCCATTCGCCCTTCACAGCCTAGCGAACGAAGCGATTGTAGAGTGTCTTGCGCGGACCATAGCGCCCTCCGGCGCATCGATCCAACGCCCCACCGGAACTCCAGCACCTGGACGATGCCACTGATAACCCGCCGATCATCGACCCCTGGCCGCCGCGCGTACCGTTGGGCAGAAGCGTCACTGATCCTTCGTTGGCCATAAAGCAGTCGTGACTCATAAGGGCCTCCTATCGGAGACCATGAATCACAAATCAGCGCCGAAGAAATCATTTATGGGTCCCCACCCTAGTGGGATAGAGACTACGGGATAGGCGCGCTCCGATCCAGATCCTGCAATGTCGGCGGCCGGTAGCTCTGAGAGAGAGGAGTCGGATTGTGTTGAAGTGCTTGCGCCATTACTCGCTGACGACAGCGGCTCTCCTTAGTATGAAGATTTCACCGTTCGGTCGTGAGGCTGCGGTCGCAACTTATCTGGGGGCTACCCCAGCGAAATCGCATTTGAAGCTGTTTCACGGTCAGCCGTTGCGCCCATGCGCAAGGGACCGCCGGCCACAAGGGGGATTCTCCGATGTTATGGAACCAAAGCCCATCTTGAGCGGCTTACGGTGGAGGAGGTTGTTTTCGTGAACCCGGCAAGTTAGGAATGCTCGCCAGCTTCGGCATTGTTGGATTGAAAGATTTCGAGTGAGGTCGAACGATCGAATAATCGAGCTGGATGGATTGCGCGGTATAGCGGTCAGCATGGTCTTGTTCTGGCACTTTGCAGGCCAGACGGCGCTATCTAACTCAGCGCCCATCGCTCAGCACATCTCTTCTATTTTGATCTTTGGTCGGACCGGCGTCGATTTATTCTTTGTCCTGTCTGGCTTCCTGATCATCGGGATTCTCATCGACCAAAGGCAGAGTCGGAACTTGTTTCACGTTTTCTACGTGAGGCGCGCCTGCAGGATACTACCGCCATATTTACTTTTGATGGCATTGTTCTGGATCGCCCAGTCAGAGTTGCCTTTAGGAATCAGGGATACGCAGACGGTCCCGTTCTGGTCATTCTTTCTGTTTCTTCAGAATTGGTTCATGTCATTCGCGAACGATTGGGGTCCGCCAGCAATCAGTGTAACCTGGTCCGTAGCCATCGAAGAACAATTCTACCTGATGTTTCCGATTGTTCTGTTGTTCACGCCATGTGAAAGATTGCGCGCGGTTCTTCTGTCAATTGCCGGTCTTTCAGCAGTCAGTCGCGCGATATTGTCATTAGCGGACCCAACGGCAAATTTCGCGCCATACGTGAACACATTTTTTCGATTAGATGCCCTCTGCATCGGGGGCTTCGTGGCCACAGTCTGCAGAGACAAGGAGCTTCTGCATAGCCTTGCGGCAAGGCGGGCCACCATTTTGAAATGCATAGTAGCACTCTCGATTCTCATCGCGCCGCTCATTTACGGCATAAACACCAATATTAAGTTGACCATGTACGTATTCGGTCACCTATATCTTGCCGTCCTTTTCGGTGGAATCCTGTTAGTCACGCTTCTCTACAAGGACCACGCAGGAGCGTCCGTATTAAGAAGCCGCACATTGCTATTCTTTGGCACAATCTCGTATTCGGCATATCTATTCCATCCCATCATTATAATGGGATACTTCAAATACCGAGATCGCCCTGAGCAATGGAGTAGCTGGGAGGATGCTGGTTCGCTGGCGCTCGCGTTTTCTACAACGATCTTATTCTGCTGGCTGTTGAGATTTGTCGAAAGCAAGTTCATCAGTTTTGGACACAGATTTAAGTATTCTGGGGCAGGACCAACTACGCTTAACCTCGTAACTTCGCCTTCAATGGATGAAACTGATCGCCCCGCCAGGGTGATCGGTTACCGAGATAATTTAGGAAAGGGCCTTGACTACAATCAATAGAATTGAATACCTCGACTGGCTCCGGCAGGCGCTCGCGGTCCAGGTATCACGGCCGGCATCCTGTCGAAGTCCAACCGCGCAAAGCCGATCGAATATGATCGCATTCTCTATCGCGAACGGCACAAGATCAAAAATACGTTCAGCAAGCTCAAGGAACTGGCCGTGCATCCACGCCCATACCTTTCATGTCTGCAATCTGCATCGCGGCAGCAGTCATCTTCTCGCTCTGATCAATGAGTCCCTGAGCCCTAGCCTAGGTGCCGGATGGCGATAACCCGGGCGAAACGATGTTCAACGCGAGATCGGCTCACCGTTGCGTCATTAACGCGCTAACGGCCGTCCGCAAACCGTTCCCGGTTCATCTGGCCCGCGAACGCTTGATTGTGCCGGCGCCGGTGTTCACACCGACGGACGGAACGATGGCGCCAGTCCGCAACGTCACAGGTTGCGCGAGCATCAATGTCGGCCGTTATTCGCGCAAACCCAGCCATTGCGCTGGACGAAGCGAACGTCACGATCTATTTTGTGCAAAGTAGTTCAGCACGTCAGGCGACTCTACAATTCCGCCGACGATAAGCAAACGATGAATTTTAGTCGCCTCAAAAGTACTTGCACAAGCGCGTCACGCAGGTGCCGATTGGCGGATCACTTCGTCATCCTGATGGCGCTCTCGCTGCCATGGTCTACCACGATCTTTGGCGTGTTAACGGTACTTTGGTTGATCACGCTTACGACCGTGATCGAAGCACAGCAGTTCTGGGCACAACTTCGGCGGCCCGCATGCTGGCTGCCCGTCGCGCTATTCTGCCTTGCGGCGGTCGGAATGCTGTGGGCAGATGCCGCATGGGCCGACAGGACCCACGCAGCCGGATCGATGGTTAAGTTGCTCGCCATTCCACTCCTGATGCATCAGTTCGAGCGCTTTGGGAAAGGACTCACCGTTTTTTTTGCGCTCCTGGCATCATGCACCGTTCTGCTTTTTCTGTCGTGGTGTAGCTGGTTCGAACCACAAATCATCTTGGCTCCCGACAAAATACCTGGCGTTCCCGTCAAGAACTGGATCACGCAGGGCGTGGAGTTTGTGCTTTGCATTTTCGGTAGCGCCGCGTTAGCGATCGTCATGTGGCGCAAACACCGACGCTATGCCGCGCTAGGCTTCGTGGTGCTCGGTCTCGCATTCCTGCTCAACATGGCGTTTGTCGTCTCGTCGCGGACATCTCTCGTCTCGCTTCCTGTGCTCTTGCTGATTTCGACTTTAAAATATATCGGTTGGCGCCGTGCGATCGCCCTCAATCTGACCATTGCCGTGGTCGCGGCGCTCACCTGGTTTCTTTCGCCCAACCTACGGCAGCGCGTTGTCAGCATCCAACAGGATTATTCGTTGCGTAACAGTGAGCCGACGTCCGTTGGACTTCGCCTCGAGTATTGGACCAAAGCGCTCAAATTCATCCGCAGCGCTCCGCTGGCCGGGCATGGCACGGGATCAATCCGGCTCCTGTTCGAGCGTGAGGCTATCGGAAAAGCTGTGACTGGCGAGCGAATTGTCGCCAACCCGCACAACCAGACGCTCTATTTCGCGATTGAGTGGGGTGTGATCGGGGTGATCCTGCTCTATGCAATGTGGATCGCTCATTGCTTGATATTCACGGAAATGCGCTGGATCTCCTGGCTCGGAATCATCGTGGTCAGCCAGAACATCTTTGACTCCCTGTTCAATTCACACCTCTCCGACTACGTCGAGGGCTGGATTTACGTAATGGGAGTGGGCGTGGCCGGCGGCATGGTTTCGAAGGTCCGCAGATCATCCACTATTCCAGATGATTTGGCGATACGAGGCAATCCGGGAGTTTCAGCCAGCCAAGACCGATCTAAATTTCTCACGTCTTGAGACAAGGTCGAGATCATCAGTGTTGAACGCCATGGCGCGTCGGCTTTTAAGCCAGAAGTGTGACTGCAATCCCAAGGAGCGGAATGCGTCAGAGTTTCGATTGCCCTGAATCTAGCGGCCCGGAACTTGTAATGCGGCGTGAGCTTCCACCTCCATCTGACCCTTGGCTGTCAGTTCGTAGAGGTCGCCGTCTTTCACTAGATAGCCCTCAATAACCAGTTCATCTACAGCGGCTTGCCGGTCATCGAAAGCTATGGATGCGCTAACAACTTTAAGCAGAGCGATTTGCTCGTCCCGGAGCATGGACCTACCTCCGTTTAAGCTGGCAACGCCAATAGAGAGTCAATTCCTATCAGCTTAGAGACCTGGAGGTTGTCTGCCAAGCTTTACTGCGAACAAGGCTGTGCGGCTAGTTAGACCTCACCCGGGGAATGTCCTCGTTACCAACGGCTTACGTTCTTGGCATCATAGGCAGTCTGGCCACCCCAGCTCTTCGGATCAACAATCCCTCGCTGGAATCATCGGAGACCAAAGAAGGACAATACGGCTATGACAATAACCACCAGGCCCACGATGTAGACGATGTTGTTCATTGCTTCGGTTCCCTCACGGTTTGAAAGAGAGCAACCGGGTCTTCGTACATTGGTTCCAAAGAACTCGATGAGAGATGTCTTGCACTCATGCCGATTGGTGGCCAAAGGGGCCATATAGATGCCAAAGAGGCCATGGGCCATGGCATCCGAGCCAAACGTTCAAAATCCGGCGCTGTCACCTTTGACCTTCTTGAGCGGAAGGGGTCGTATGCGCCGATCCAGTGAAAACGTCGCAGCGATCGCGACAGCGTTGGCAAAAGCGCAGATCGAACTCTCGAACCCGGCAAAATCATGCTGGGCTCGGTTTATCCCGCCAATAGTCACGAAAGCCCGAAGAATTTCCGCTACGCACCTTTGTCCGGGGGTCTGGAAATTATCCGGAAAGCGCTAGGCGGACAGCAGATTGCGGTCACCCAAACCACAGAGATCGACGCGACCAACGGTCTCGTCAATCTCACCACCTTATTGATCCACACCTCCGGTGAATGGATATCCTCGAACTGGCCGATTTGCCGGCTCTCGGAGATTTCGGCACCACGGCGCATGGGAGCTGCACTCACATACGCACGGCGCTACGCCTTATTCACGTTGGTCGGCATTGCCGGTGACGATGATCTCGATGGTCCGGAGTTCAATCCCCAGGCAAAACGCGGCGGATGTCCAGCAATCCCCGGCCAGTCCATCAAATGAACCTTCCCGCCGATCTTCCGAATCTTCGGTAAACAGCATCGCAAACGTCGAAGAAACCCGAATGGGCCTTCTCGCCGAAATCAAGGGGATTCCCACCCTGGAACAACTGCAAGCGCGCGCCGCCAGCATTCTGAAAGCTAAAAATAGTCTTCCTCCCGAGGATGCCAAACAAATCGAGGCGGCGTTCAGCATGAGAATGGCAGCCTTCGACTTGGTCCAGACGCGCTCCAATTCTGCCCCCAATGCAGGCGACAAAACCGTCATTGCCCCTGTCGTCGCACCCAAGCGTCGCCGCCGACGGGCCAAAACCGCTGTCCTTTCCAGCGAGCTGGACTTGCGGCCACAAGCTGCCTCAAACGCGCCAACGATGGGAACACCCGCAAAAATCGACAAGAGCGTATTGACCTTTGGCGAGCCTCGTCGCAAGCGCGACAAGCAGCACCTCCGGTTCGTTGCGTCCCAGCCGTGCCTGATTTGCGGTCGGGCGCCGTCCGACGCGCATCATCTCCGCTTCGCGCAATCACGCGCCATGGGGCGCAAATCGAGCGACGAATTTGTCGTCCCCTTATGCCGCACCCACCATCGCGAAAATCACCAAACCGGCCGCGAGGAATCGTGGTGGGCATCGATGTCGATTGATCCGCTGGAAATCGCCACAAAGCTTTGGACTGACAGTCATGGAAGGGGCGCGGACTCGATCGTGCATCGCTGTGGTTGATATAGGCGTGGATCCAGCGGGACGGCGGATCCGCTTTGGCCCGCAGCAGCCGGAAATCGGATTGGGCGTTACGGACAGGAATTGTGAGAAATCGCTGGTGTAATGAATAAACGTTAGATCGATCGTTGCCCTTCGGAAATGGATAGACGCGAAGGTCGCCCGGCGATACTCTGCAAGATAGTTCAAGGCCGCTTTTCACTCGCAGGGGAGCGTAACTTGTTAGTCAGAATGTGTGGCCGGACGTGGAGCTTGATACTCCTGCAAGCGCTGTCTCATTGTTGGGAGATGTCGTGAAAAATCCGGTTATCGCGGCTGATGTGACGCTCCAGCCCTCGGGCAACTCCCGGGTTTTGTGGATTTCGTCCCTGGCATTTGCGCTCGGTTTCGCGGTTTGGGGAATGTTTGCCGCGCTCGCCCCTTTTTTAATCAAGTGGTACGATTTCAGCGCGACCCAGGTACTTGTCCTGACAGCGATGGAGCCTTTTTTCGCGGCGGCGGTCAGCATTCCGCTCGGCATCTTGAGTGACAAGTTTGGCGGTCGGAGCGTGTTCACCCTTCTGCTTCTGGCTCTCACCCTTCCTCTTCTTTTCGGGTACTTTGCCCAGGGCTATTACACCTTTCTGATCGTGGGGACCCTGCTCGGACTGGGAGGCGCAAGCTTCGTTGTCGGCAACACTCATGTATCGTCTTGGTACCCCAAATCGAAGCAGGGTACAGCCCTCGGTATCTTTGGTATGGGCAATGTCGGAATCACCGTCGGCATGGTGACCGTCACTTTCCTGATTACCGGTGTTCTGAGCGGCCCGGATCGCTGGCGCCTGATATTCCCGATCTTCGCTGGTGCTACATTTTTGATGGCTCTGGTCTATTGGTTCTTTACGTCCGATCCTCCAAACAGGAAACTCAAGAAAACGTCGTTGCGTGAAATCTTCGCCGTGTACCGTTCAGGCGCGGTGGTGTGGCTGGTGACGTACCTTTACTGGGTCTCGTTTGGCACCCTCACCTTTTTCGCGTCGGCCATGTCGATCTATCTGCTTGACGAATGGCATGTGGATGCCATCCGGGCGTCCATGGTGTATACTCCGCCATTGGTGGTCTGTGTCGCGGCTACCCGGCCTCTGGGCGGCTGGCTGGCCGATCGTTCGGATCCATTTCGCATCTTGGGATGGTTGTTCGGGATTATGGTCATTCTGGCCGTGCTCATGACCTTGCAGATCTCGCTGCCCATCCAGTTGTTTGCCATGTATGGGCTTGCGCTGATGTCTGGTGCCGCCGCTGCGGCCGTCATCAAGCTGATTCCAATGTACTTTGTGCACGTCGGTGCGGTCAGCGGGCTCGCCAAAGCCGCCGGCGCGGCCTGTGGCTTTGCCATGACGATGATCCTGGCCACGAGCAAGCAACTTATGGGCGAATACACCGTCGGCTTTGCGATCTGGGCGCTCATGAACGTCGCCGCATTCTACATCGTGTTTTCGCGGGTGGGCTTCAGGGATACAAAACCGCTCCTTGAACAATCGACTAGCGCTCGGCAGATTCTAACGGCAAGCGGCGCGTGACCGATCGATGCTCACGGCGAATGACGCCTCTAAACGGCCGAAGCTCATGACCTTGCTATTCTCTGTTCTCAATCAGCCTCGTGCCCTCTGACGGATGTATGTCATGTCCTCCATCACTGAGCTCCCGGAACCCATCGGCTCTTGGTGGCGCGCGGCGCCAGGACTGACATCGGTAATTAGGCTATGCGTGCTTAGTGCCGCAATCATCGCCCCTGTGACGCCGGCGTCCACTCAGGAGGTGGCGCAACCGTCGATGCAGGAGCAGCCGCTGAAGGCGAAGGACGTGTTTAAGGATTGTGCGAATTGCCCGGAGATGGTGGTGGTGCCGGCCGGAAGCTTCGAAATGGGCTCCCCGACAAGCGAGCCGGGGCATTCCGCCGAGGAAGGCCCGCAACATCCGGTCACGATTGCTCGACCGTTTGCGGTTGGCCGGTCTGAGGTGACCTTCGACGAATGGGATGCCTGCGTCGCCGAAGGGGGCTGCAACGGCTACGAGCCCTCCGATGAAGGCTGGGGCCGTGGCCGCCGCCCGGTGATCAACGTTTCCTGGGACGATGCCCAAGCTTACGTCACGTGGTTATCGAAGAAGACCCGCAAGTCGTATCGGCTGCTCTCAGGGTCCGAATACGAGTATGCGATGCGCGCTGGGACACAGACGGTCTATCCTTGGGGCGACACCGTGGGCACGACCAACGCCAACTGCCACTCCTGTGGCAGTCAATGGGATGCCAAGCAAACCGCGCCGGTCGGATCGTTTGCGCCGAACGGGTTTGGTCTCTACGACATGGTTGGCAATGTCCGGGAGTGGACGGAGGATTGCTACCACGACACATACAACGGCGCGCCGACGGATGGTTCTGCTTGGCTTGGGGGCGGCGATTGTTATCATCGTGTCGTGCGCGGCGGATCCTTTCTCCTCGCTCCTGCCTTCCTCCGCTCGGCGAGCCGTTATTGGTTCACCTCCGACTATCGGCTCAGGTATCTTGGTTTTCGGGTCGCTCGGACGCTCGCACCTTAAATTTTATTTCTGTTGGAGGCATTTCGGGCCGCTCACGCGGCGCCAAGGCTTCACACTGAGCAAAATAGACTCAGCGTCGCTTGATCTATTTCAAAATCAGGAGGTGGGTTCGATGCAATCCTTCGACCAGTACAAGGGCGCACTTCCCTACGCGAGCGAGGTCTTCGGGATTTACCAGCCGTTGCTGGGGTGGAAATCACGCATCACCCTGCAGCGCTTCGAGCGGGGTCGCGCGCAGTTCCGTGAGCGCCTGGCCGAGAGGTTCCTGTCAAGCGCCAAGGCTCCCGTGCGCATTTCGCGGCTTGAGCGGTCCACCGACCGCCTCGCGGCGCTCGACGACATGTTCGACGTCGAGCACTTCGATCCGGTCGAAACCGGTCACGCGACAAGCCGCGCTATCGCCCCCGCGATTGACAGCGGCATCGCCCGAATGATCGCCGCGGAGTTGACCACCGAACCGCCGCGAGATTGGACCCGGATCGTCAACCGCGACCACGTTCTGAAGCTGATGGAGCGCTTCCGAAACGTCGTTGGCGACGCCCAGAAACTGCGCGATGACGAGGTCCTAGCGCCATACGTCGCCGCGTTCGAGGCCGCCGCTCCCCGCGGGCGAACCGCGGATCTCCTGGAAGTGCTGTTCGGCATCGAGAGCAAGGTCGCGGGCTATCTGCTGCACCTTGCCCAGACAGACCCGCCGGCGCTGACGTCGCTCTTCTATGTCGCCTCGAAAAGCGCTTCGATCGCCGCGGCCCAGCGTGAGGATCCGCTGCTGAGTTTCGGTGAGAACAACTACGACGCTATCCTGTCGCCGGTTGGGGTTATCCATCTCTACCGGCAATATTTCTTCGAATTCGATTCCTTCCTTGGCCCCCCGGTCGAGCACGTTTGGTTGTCCCCCGGCGGAACCGTCGAGCTAATCGAGATCTCGACGCGCCGGACATTGACCGAACGGGCCTTCGAGCAGTCGACAGCGACCATCACCCGTTCGGAAACTGAGATCACGACGCGCGACGACATCGCAGACGCGGTGAAAGAGGACAATCGCAGCAGCGTGAAGTTTGGCTTCACCGCCACCGCCTCCTATTCGGCGGCGGTCTATTCGGCAAGCGCCAGCGCCGACCTCTCCATCGAAAACTCGAAGGAGACGGCGCGTGAGACCACGCACCAGCAAATGCGCGAGCAGAGCGAAAAACTTTCGAGCGAGATCAAGCGGAACTTCAAGACCTCATTTCGAACCACTACCGAGGTTACCGACACGACCAGCAAGCGCTATGTGATCTCTAATACGACCACCAAGCTCCTGAATTACGAACTGCGGCGGAAAATGCGCAAAGTCGGCGTGCAGGTGCAGGATATCGGCGTGGCTCTTTGCTGGCATACCTTCGTCGACGATGCAGGACGCGATCTCGGCATCTCCCAGCTTGTACATATCGGCAAGCCCCCCGAACTGGGCGACCTGCCGCAGCCCGAAGCACCGCAGGTTCCGACCTCGCAGCCGCAAGAGGTGAACCTCACGATCCCATTCGTAGGGATCGACACGGACGACACGGACAATGAATACACCGACGGGACCGAGACCAACGACAGTGGGATCTTCGACGCGGTCGAGCACATCGAGCCCAACTTCGCGCAAAGCGTCCTCTTCCCCCAGCCCGGCTTCACCCTGATCGCCGTCGACCTGGAGCCGCAGGGCCTGGACGCGCAGCTCTCTGTGCAGGACCTGCAGTCCGCCGAAGGCTCAAGCGCCGCGACGTTCACGGTCCACCTGGACTATGTGAACTGGGCCGGCAAGAACCAGATCCCCCTAAAGATGACGCTGCACTGGTCCCCCGGCAAGGCGATCCGTGACGCCCTGGCCGAGGAGTACAGCAAGCGCCTCGCCGACTATTCCGCGGAGAAGGCGCGGCGGTTCAAGGAGGCTTTCTACGAGGCCGCCCGCGAGAGGATCAAGTTTGCCAGCGGGATCATTCCGAGACCCTCGGAAGACCTGCGCGAGGAGGAACGGACGGTCGTCTACCGTGCCCTGCTGGCGCAGCTGATGAGCGTCGGTACGACAGCCTCGAAACACGTGACGTCGGAACTGGTGCGATCTATCTTCGACGTCGACCGTATGCTCTACTTCGTGGCCCCTGAATGGTGGGCTCCGCGGCTGCACCACAGTTCGCAATTCCTCGGTGATGCGCCCGGAGAGGGAAGCGACGCGGGCCCGCGCGTCGATTTCGGGGAGATCGCGGGAGTATCCGCCACGATGGCCCGGCGGGTCAGCCGCTGGGTCCGCGGGGCTAGTCCAGTGTCCGCCAACCCAAGACGCGTCAAGGGCATGCCCGTCGAGGCGGATGCCCATTGGGGCGGGGCGCGCGAGCTCAATCGCGACAACTACTTCATCACCGAAGACAGCCACCCCGCTCGGCTCGGGTCATCGCTGGGCTGGTTGCTGCAGCTCGACGGCGACGACCTTCGAAACGCCTTCTTGAACTCCCCTTGGGTGAAGGCGGTCATCCCCATCCGCATCGGCAAGGAGAAAGAAGCTTTGAACTGGCTGCAGCAGGCTCACGTTGAAGGTGCCGACGGACTGGACGCGGCGTACGCGCCGCCTGAGGGAAGTCCCGGCGAACCCCCCGCGCCGGCGACGGTGCGCGAGGCCCTCGAGCGCCTCATTGACAAGATCCAAGAGTTCGATGCGAACTCGCGTACGCCCATTGACCCCGACGGGGACCCGGCCAGCATAAGCTCCCACTTCGCCGGCAGCTTGCCTACCGAGGCCGTGTTCGAGAACGGTTTCTATCCGCTGAAGGGGGGCGTCCGTTTCGACGGAGACCCCACGGCCCAGAGCATCATATCGCAATGGACCGAGATCCTGCCAACCGACCAGATCGCGGCTCTCGAGATCGAGTATGATCCCAAGACCCTGCGCGTCCGGGAGCCTCCGACTAACGTCTGACCCCGGTCCGGCGGCGCTAGGGTTTTGCCGGCTTTGGACAGGTGTCGACGAGCTTGCGCAGCGCCACGAGGAAGTTGCGCTGCGCTTTGAAGCCGGCGCTCAGCAACTTGACCGCACCGGCCTCCGCGCCGGGCGTAGGGGTTAGCTTGTCCAGGTTGATGAGAAAGTCCGTCCAGGCCTTAAAGTTCGCGCGCTGGGGATCGTCGAGGACCTTGCAAAGGCACCACTGCAGCCGGGCATCGACGCCGACCCGCACCGCCTTGCTCAGAAACGTGTCGACCGTCGGGATTTGCTTCAGCAGACCCTGTAGCTCGAACAGGTAGGCAGGCCAGTTGGCTTCCTGGGCCAGATCTTTGAGCGCCATGAGGGGCCCGAGGAACGGCAGGGACGTGACAATGCCTTCCGTGCGCGCGAAGGCCTCAGTAGCGTGGTTGGCATGGGTGCCGATGAATGTGAGAGCCCGCTCATATTCCGACCCCTTTCTTTTTCCGCGTTTAAGCGTCGAGTCCAGCCACTTCTGGAAATCGAGATTGGTCAGTTGATCACGCCAAGCCAGGAGCCAGCCGATCGAGGTCCGGTTCGAGGCGGCGTGCGCCATTTCATGGCGCAGCACGGACAGGGTGAACTCCCGCTCGCGATCGGTGGCTTTGCGCGCGTCGGTGAAGGCCAACGACCCCATCTGCATGATGACGCCGGGCGGAGGTTTGATCCGTTCGAGCGGGAGGCTCGGGACCTGCTTGCTGTCGCCCTGCGAGACGTAGCCGGTGATGCCCGCCGCATCGCCCGTCGAGATTTTTAAGTCGAGGACGAGGCCGGGGACAACGGTATTTTCCGCAATGTGGATGAAACCGTTACTGTCGTCGACGTCGACGATGAGATTGGCCTCCGCAAGCTTCGCCGCCTCCTTGAGCCGATCAAGCGGCGCCTTAGGCCAGGCTGAGGCCCTCACTTCAACTAGGTCTAGCGGCTCCAGATCATCCATCGGCACGGGTTCGTCGATCCTGGGGCCCGGGAAGTAGTCCCACCCGGGAAACTGCAATGCGAGGGCCGCACGCGGGCCGGCACGGACCTGCGCCGTCTTGCTGCCGACTGGCGCTTTCCACACCGGCTTTTCAACCTTTCCTTTCGCTGGAATCTTCCAGCTAAGCTCGAGATCCGCGCGATAGAGAACCTTCCGCCGCCACACCAGATAAGTTTCTGCATGGAAGGTCGAGACACAGTTCGTAGGCGGCTTGGCTGTGTCGAACAGTTTGTCAGCGAAACTCTCGTTCGGCGTCGGCAGATCGAAGATCCGAAGCGAGGTGTTCGTGCGTTTGGCGGTGGTCTCGCCCTCGTAGAAGGGGCCGGCCTTGTCGCCACCGTCGACGGTCCAGCGCGGGCTCTCGCGCCTGGTCGTATAAAGATAAGCACGCCCGGGGCGCGTGTTGCGACGCTGGAAGGCGAGCGGCTGCGTCTGGCCGGGATAGTAAGCCTCCAGCATCCGCCAGTTGAACTGTAGCCAAAAAACATCGTCGGTCTTATCTGCGGTATCGAAGAGCAGGTCGAAGGCGCCGTCCTCAAACGTCTTAAGGGTCACCTTGCCCCTGGGGGCACCCCCGGGCTTACGGGCCTTGTCCTTATCTGCAAGGTCCGTGATGACGGTCTTCGACAGTCCCTTCGTCCGCTCGGGGATGGGCATGATAAATTTTGGATCGGCTTTGTACTGCGATTTGTTTTTGGTCGCGAAGCGGAGCAGGTTTCGCAGGTCGATCCCGTACCGGGCGACCTCGTCCCTGCTCAGAGCCTTCGGCAAATCCTTCTCGAGCTGGACGAGCTCGCCGACGTCCAGCGCCTCGACCTGAGCCTCCAACGACTTCACCACGCCCGGGTCGGCCTTCGGTCCCTTGCGAAGCTCTTGCAGTAGCTGCTTAACCCGTCCCAAGGCGCTCAGGTCCGGCGGCGTCGCAGGCTTTGGCGCGGCGGGTTTGTCGATCTTGCCATCGCCCATGAAGATCAACCCAACTGCTGGAGGCTTCGACCATAGCACAGGATGGACTTCGAAATAAGGGAAGCCCTGCGACCATCATCAGCAGAGAAAGCGAAAATCCACATGCCAGCCGCACGGCGGGCGCCGCCTCTGGAGGTGACCGCCTGTATCGAATTCCAGGACATGCTGCTTGAACGCATCAAGTATTCCACCAACAGCCTCCCACTTGGAGTTTCTTAACATTGTGCCAGCAAACCGTGGCTCGTTAACCGGTCATTAACCAACGGTGCTCAATCTAAAAATTAAACAATGGTAAACCATTCACGCACGGAAAGCCGTCATTCATGGACTCAAAAGTTGAGCCACAACGCCAGGTGATGCGGCTCCGTGGCCGGTCTTACATCGCGTTTGTCTTCTCGCCGTTCATGCCGATCGTGGACTGGCTTGGGGAGATCGACGCGACCCTGGCCCGTTCATCCGGCTTCTTCGCCGGACGTCCGAT
This sequence comes from Nitrobacter vulgaris, assembly GCF_031453995.1. Taxonomy (NCBI): domain Bacteria; kingdom Pseudomonadati; phylum Pseudomonadota; class Alphaproteobacteria; order Hyphomicrobiales; family Nitrobacteraceae; genus Nitrobacter; species Nitrobacter vulgaris. Next base: position 19,449 of record NZ_JAVDPZ010000043.1, read on the forward strand.
AGTACTCGATCTTTCCGCAGTCGATCTGAGCTCGCACGGTATCGCGCACTTGGTTTCAAACCTTGAAAGCCGCGGCATCCGCGTTCTTGGTCTCGAAGGCGTGGAGCCCACAGGGTTGGATGCAGGCTTGCCGCCCGTATTGAGCGGCGGACGTGGTTGTGTGGTCGAGCAGCAGGTCGAGCCCAAGAAAGTGGATGACCAGCCGCCGCCGTCGCCGTCGCTGCTGCTCCAGTGTCCTGTTCGATCAGGGCAGCGCATCGTGTTTACCGAAGGCGACATCACTGTGCTGGGCTCTGTTGGCTCCGGCGCGGAGATCGTCGCCGGAGGCTCCATCCACGTTTACGGGACGCTCCGAGGACGGGCGATGGCCGGCATTAACGGAAATTCGGCCGCGCGGATCTATTGCCAGAAGATCGAGGCAGAACTTGTTGCCATCGACGGCTACTACCAGACAGCAGAAGATATCGGTGAAACGATGCGTCGTCGAGCCGCGCAAGCGTGGCTGGACGGCGACATCATAAGAATAACGCCGCTCAATTAACATACAAAGGAGGCCATGATGGCCAAAGTCTTGGTGGTAACGTCAGGCAAGGGGGGCGTTGGCAAAACCACGTCCACGGCCGCGCTTGGTGCAGCGCTTGCGCGGGAGGGACAGAAAGTCGTCGTCGTCGATTTCGACGTCGGTCTCCGTAACCTGGATCTTATCATGGGAGCGGAGCGCCGTGTTGTCTTCGACCTCGTCAATGTGGCGCAGGGTGTTGCAAAGCTCTCGCAAGCCCTCATCCGCGACAAGCGACTCGAAAGCCTCTGGTTGCTTCCTGCGTCGCAGACGAGGGATAAGGATGCCCTGACGGACGACGGCGTTCGCGACATTATAGCCGATTTGCGAACGAAGTTCGATTGGGTGATTTGCGACAGTCCCGCCGGCATCGAACGTGGTGCAACGCTGGCGATGCGCTACGCAGATGAAGCCATTGTCATTACCAACCCTGAAGTCTCGTCTGTTCGCGATGCCGACCGCATCATCGGCATGCTTGATTCCAAGACGGTCAAAGCGGAGGCGGGCGAACAGATGAAGAAGCACGTCTTGATCACCCGCTATGACATGGGGCGAGCGGCACGCGGCGAAATGCTCAGCATCGACGACATTCTTGAGATCCTCGCGATTCCGCTTCTTGGGATTATTCCTGAAAGCCAAGATGTCCTGCGAGCGTCGAACGTCGGCTCTCCGGTCACGTTGAATGACGCTGCGAGTATGCCTGCACGGGCCTACACAGACGCAGCCCGGCGCCTCAACGGCGAGACGATCGCTATGATGGTGCCGACTGAGCAACGCAGACGCTTTATGGACCGGCTACTTGGACGGAGGGCAGCATGAGTCTGAACCTTCTCCAGTTTATTCGCCGCCGCTCTGGTTCTGCACCGGTTGCTAAGGAAAGATTGCAAATTCTCCTGGCCCACGAGCGCGAGCTACGCAGCCAGCCCGATATACTTGAAGTTTTGCGCGACGAGATTCTCGCTGTGGTGTCGCGACACGTCGCGCTGGATCCGAAAAAGGTGGTTGTCCGAACGGACAGAGGGGAAACCGTGTCTACCCTCGAAGTTGACATTGAACTTCCGAATGGCTTTGACAAGCGGATCGCGGTCGCCAGCTGACCAGGTTCGGTCCTCGAAAGAATTCCTTGGAGGCGTCCGTTTGCGCAGCCCCGTGAAGTTGGCAGAACAATCTCAGTTGTCTACATCAGGAACCATTCTCATACGTGGAGATACGACATGAACCTTCTCATTCCGCCTCGCCATAGGGAGTTATTCCCGTCGTTGAAAAATCAGATCGCGAGCGAACACACTAAATACGGTCCAATAACTTGGAACGGATATCTTCGCGTTCAGACCGACGATCAAGAATTGATCGATGAACTCAAACAGAAGCTGGACGCTCAACCAACGTAACCGACACCAACAGCCCGGCTGCTCTTCGTTCTAGGCATCACGGCGGACGTTCGTCTCAAGTTCCAGCTCCTGCAGCCGATAATTGACTACGTCACCGATGCTGACAATACCGGCTAGCTTATTGCCGAGTAACCGGCAAGTGTCACGTGCGTCGTAAGGTCCATCACGTGAGTGATGCTTTCGTCCGGAAAAACCGTAGGCTCCCGCGTCACCCATTCGGCTTTTGAATAAGACAAGCAAAGGTCCGCGCATTGAGAGATGGGCGGACTCTCCCGAATTGCAGGTGCCGAAATAATCGGAACAGAGAGGCAGCCTGAGCATTGTCCGCCCGGCGATTAGACGTGACCTTGCCCGCCCGCGCTAATGGCCGCGGCGGGCTTTTTCTTTGAGTAGCGCGTGTGGCCCAAGCGTGCGACGCCTCCCGGCATCCCGGCCGAAAGCGCGAAGCCTGCGTGAATGCCAGGATTCATCAAGCCGCAGCTCGCCACGCTTAAGTCGAAGGCGTCCCCGGGCGGTCAGTGGCTCAATGAGATAAAGTACGACGGCTACCGGGTGCAGCTGCAGGCGAGCAGCGGCCGCAGGACCGTCTCTACCCGCGACGGCGTCGACTAGACCAAGCGCTTCTCGGGGATTGCGCGCGCTCTCGATATTCCCGGCCCAACCATCATTGACGGCGAGGCGGTCGTCATCGAGGACGGCCGCGCAAACTTCTCTGAGCTTCGGGCAGAATTGGCGGGCAGTAAACAGGCCGCATCGAGTACTACGCATGCGACCTGCTCCACCTCGACGGCTACGACCTGTGCTATTCCTCAGATTGAGCGCAAGCGGCATCTCAAGGAGCTGTTCGGGCGACTGGGCTAAACCGCCGAGTTCTACAGTGAGCACCTGACGGGCAACGGCGAGGAGATGTACGCACACGCCGCGAAGCTCAACTCGGAGGGCACTGTCTCGAAAAGCCTTACCGCGGCCTACGATTACCGCAACGAGGGCTGGCTCAAGATACCGCGAAGCGCGGCGCGTTCCAGTCGTCGGTTTCGTCAAGGACCCCACGGGGCGTCGCCGCGCTCTACCACGGCAAGGTAGGAAGGCGGCGAGCTCGCCTACAGGATACGCTAAGCAGCTCGATACGGTCGTCAGCCCGAAGTCACGACTCACGAAGCCTGTTAGGAAGCCGAAGGCGACGTGGGTAGAGCCGTCCTTCATGGCCGAAGTTTGCGACATCACATTTGAGGGATTGCAGCGGCAAAGCTCGTTGAAGGGGCTTACAAAGATGGATCGGCGTACATATTACGCACGGGGCCCTCTCCCCCAAGGACCCCGCACGGCCCCTGCGCCTCTTGCCCCCGGGAGCACCGCGGGGCCATGCCCTATTCGGAATGCGCACCAGCGAAGCCTTCGAAGATCAGGTGGTGATGATGACGGATCATAGACTTCGAGCCGGAGCATTCTATTTGGTCATACGCACCTTCGACCCCAACGCCGAACTTTGGGAAAACGAAAGGGTGCCGGCCCGCTTCGCCGGCTATGTCGGCGGCGAGCGCACTTGGAGTTTCCTGGGCAAGGGTGGCGTCTCCGATTGGCCAGTGGGCTGGGTCGGGCCTGAGATTGTTCCGTGAACCGAGACCGCTTTCTGCTGCTTCGGAGCGGGGTGCTTTTCAGGAACTAAGCCCTCGCTCGGTCTTTATAAAAGACCTGCCCGGCCACGCCGGGCCATCGAAATGCGCGCCACTACCATGCGAAACGAGATCGAAGAAGTCGTGAAGGATACCGCAGCAGTCGGGCTATCGGCCGCCGTCCTCGGATTGGAAATAGGGACGGAGCTCACGCGCAAACCTCTGCCGAGGTGTCGCGCACAGATCACGTTATCACTCCCGCAGCGTCCGAACCAGGCTCCAGGCCGAGAAGGATTTGAGTGACAAGGAAACGCGGAATTAGATACGGACGCGAACCGCGCTCAATCCCGAAGAAAGTGCATGGAACAGCAGCAGCCAAGTTGTCTATAGGTCAACCCAACCCGGAGTTGGACCGCGTTCGCGGCCCTCAGAAGGTCATGCTTCGAGTCCGCGCCGTAGTTTATCGTTCTGACCACTCCTGTTTCAACAACGCGTGACCTGAACCTTGCCAATCCCAGTGCATTACGGAGGTAGATAATCGTGAACAGCGCTATGAGCACCGCTCCACGACTGGAGCCCGACAGGCCGTTCTTTCTCTTTCACTCACTCAGCTCGCCGCTGAACAGCACGAGTTCTTCCTAGAGATGGAGACCATTCGTGCGATGAAGCGCGAACTCGCCTCGATGGTTTGCTACCGGCCGAAAGATGGTGACGGTTCTTTATAGACTGCTGTCTTTGGCGGGACGAACAGATGCCGCACCCGCGCACGGCTTTTCCCGGTGACTATCCCGCTGGTCGCTGAAATCCGCCCGGCCAAATAAGCCCAACTACGGGTGAGAGTTCCTGCTGGCCGATTTGGCGACGACTGACGCTCTGAAGTGGCCTCCTACCTTTCATCGCTAGGAACCCCAGACAATTGCCTTGGTTGTTCATGAAAGGGAGGCGATTGCGGAGACACGGAAATGAGCAGCAATGCCGAAATACTCGCAAAGGTAGTCCTCGATATCAAGGCGATCCTGGATAATGAAAAGATGCTTTTGGAAATTGAGAAGGCGCTGGCCGATGAGCTCAATTGCGTTCCAAAAACTCGGACGGGAGAGCTGATTCAAGATTTGATGCTGGCCTTGGACAAGGTGGATGCTGTGAGCATCGCCCAGCAGCTACAGTCTCGATCTCACCGCCTCAGGTTAGTGGCCCCCGAAAATAAGATAGCGTGATCGCGAACCGCTTTGAACCGCCCCGGGTTTGCCGGAGGCTATTTCGTTTGAGTCACGCCGCCAGTTTCTGCTCATTGAGCATAGCGTAGTAACGTTCCTCAGCTTCGGCCGGCGGGATGTTGCCGATTGACTCCAGCAGCCGGCGATTGTTGAACCAGTCGACCCAGGTTAGCGTCGCGAACTCGACGGCTTCGAAACTCCGCCAAGGTCCACGTCTGTGGATGACCTCAGCCTTGTAGAGCCCATTGATCGTTTCGGCGAGCGCATTGTCGTAGCTGTCGCCGACGCTGCCGACGGAAGGCTCGACGCCCGCCTCAGTAAGGCGCTCGGTGTATCGAATACTGACGTATTGCGAACCCCTGTCGGAATGGTGCACCAGGCCACCACGTGCTGGTCGCCGTTCGTGAAGCGCTTGTTCCAGCGCGTCGAGCACGAAGCTTGCATGCGCCGTTCGGGAGACGCGCCAGCCGACGATGCGACGAGCGTAGGCGTCGATCACAAAAGCGACGTAGATGAACCCGCTCCAAGTACTCACATAGGTCGGAGAGCCAGAGCATATTGGGCGCCGGCGCATGGAATTGGCGGTTGGTCCTGCGGGCAAGCCGCGGTCTTGTCCTGCATCGTTGTGCGGACTGGTTTGCCGCGGATCACGCCCTGGAGGCCGAGGTCGGCCATCAGGCGCTCGACCGTACAACGCGCGACAGC
>NZ_JAVDPZ010000044.1:0-24271 GCF_031453995.1 Nitrobacter vulgaris
CAAAGGGATCAACCTAGCCACTGGACGGTTTTTACTCCGCCCGCACCGACATCACGCCGGCGCTCCGTGGCCTACTTTGTCACCGCCACGCACAGTATACCGACCGTTCGCCTTCCCTTGCGGTGCATCGGGCTAGCGCGTCAGGGAATGTCACTCGCTAGCGCTTTGCCTCCTCGTAAAAGGACTTGGCAAAGCATCATTAGCGGCGCGCTCCGGACGTGTCGCTGGCCTCATCCGAATGGTAAGCCAGACAGTAGTCTAGTGCTCTGCTCGTTTCATCGCCTTGCGTGCCAGCGCTAGCCCCATCAGCACGAAGGCGGAGGTCACCTCCGGACCACCCACCACGATGCGGGTCGGAGTTTTCATCTTGTTCCATTCATAAGCCCTGAAGGGTCCGCGCCGCCCGCCTTCGCCGGCGTGGCTGACGATGCAGTTCAGCGCAGGCGTGAAAGCCGCCCGATCCGCGCCGAGATGACCTAAGGCGATGAGCGCCAGCGCCGCATCGAACGCGTTCATTTCGGCGGCGATCAGGATATCCTGCACATAGACCAGAACCCGGCCGCGCATGTAGCCGAAGCTGTCATCGGGATCGATCGCCTGACGGGCCGCATCCGGCAGCATCGCGAATGCGGCGTAACAGCGTCCGAAGTAGGCGCAATAAAGCTCCGGCAGATAGTAGATATGGGACCTGGGATCGCTGAACGCGCCGCTCTCGACCAGGCGTTTTTGGAAGCGGATGATCCGCTGCACCGTTTGCAGGCGTTGCGGCGTCTCAAGAATGCGCCACCGCGAACAGTTGCGGAAGCTGACCTCGAGGACATCGAGATTGAGGGTAGGATCGAGATCGTTGCCGTAAGGACGGTCGCCCGCGAGATTGTCGATCCAGGTGACGATGCCGCCGTCGTAATCAATGTTGTCGTTCAACGGTACGGTCACAAGCGGTTCATTGACGGCGCTATCGACCTGATAGCCGGCATAGAAATCGAGCAAGGGCTGATCAAGGATCGGATCGTTCGAGCCGACTTGCGTGGCGGCCGAAAACGAACAGGCTGTGGTGTCGCAGTCCGGGACGTAAATGCCGAAGCCGAGATTCTGCTTGATGTGTGTGAAAAACCGGCTGAACCGCGGATGGGGATTCGGCGCCAGCGCCGTGATCACGCTGACCCGGCTACCGTCGCGCGAGAACACCTCCTCGCGGCTGGTTTTAAGACAGAAATCGATCATCTCATTGCTCGCGCGGCGGATCGCATTGGTTTCCGCAAGCGTGGCAAGACCGGTTTCGGCAAAACTCAACAGCGCCTCGGTGAAGAATGCGTCGTAATAGGCCGAGCGATGGCGGATCTGAACCGGCTCCCACATCGGTTCGGCGATGCCGCGCCACGGCGGGTTGATCACCTCGCGTGCCGGCGACCGCGCAATGAAGACCCGCGCTAGATTAAAGAGCAGCGTCGAGTTCTTGTAGCCGCGCGCGTCGAGCCCGGTAAGGGCGGCGAGGAAATCCCGACCACGCAGATCGGGATCGCCGATCAGATTGAACGCCGCAAAGGTGGGGATGAACCCGTTGTTTCGGAATGATTGAAGCAGATGCGCGCCGCAGGTCCGGATAACGCGCTCGATATCGGCAAGGCTCGGCTCCGGCGCAGAGCGGGACATTGCTCCGGGCCGGGGATGGTTCAAAGTCACCGTGTCCAGTAATGCGGCCACCGGTCGGCCGATCGTCGTCCAATCCGGTGTTTCATCGTCCCGCGCTTGTCGCAGCGCGTTTTGCAGTTCCTGAAAACAGGTCTGGTCTCTGAGTTCTGGCAGGCCGGCGCGCCGCAACAGCGGGCGCAGTGCCGGATTCGCCAGCGCGGTCTTGTAGAATCTGGCGAGATGGCCGTCGCCACCCTGGTGGCGCAACAGCACAGGATCGCACACATCGTACAGTGTCGGGCCGTCCTTACGGTTCGTCAGCGCGCGGTAGACAGCGCCGGCCACATGGCGAGCAGTCATGATTTTCTTTCGGCGTCCCCATGCGCGCTCAAGGCTTGTTCCAGCCAAGCTATTGGAAAAATTACACGAATAGTGAAAAATAACAAATGGCGACCACCAAGCCACGGCATCCGGCCATCGGTAACACCTGCTTGATTATCGGACGTCCGGCCCTCCTAACTTTCGCGGCCGTAACGTTGCTTAACCAATTGTGTTTCCAATAAATAAAGGTTTCATGTTGCTCATTGAGGAGCCGCGATGTATGACCCTTTCTTATGCTGCGGTGCCGCAAAACGAGCGTAATTGACCGCAATAGGTCAGGCGCTCCCTGAAACCAATCTGGCGTTGGCGCGACTTACAAGCGCAATTGAGCGCGACCGGGAATCGATTGTTATGAAGTTCGGGCAGTTTCGCGTTTCCCCACGGTCCTTCACATTGGCCGCAGTCTTCGTCGGGATGGTATCGCTGGCGATCGGAGCCCACGCAGCCTTTAACAAGCGCAGCCTGGAGGTCGCGAAGGCCCTCGACGTCGAGGACACGACCGGCAGCATCGCCGTCAAGCCGTCGCGGGTCGCGCTGGTGATCGGCAACGGGCACTACCCGGATGCGAACCAGCCCTTGAAACAGTCCCTCAACGGTGCCCGGGCGCTGGCAACGGTTCTGCGGCGCGACGGCTTCGACGTCATCATGGTCGAGGACGCCGACAAGGACGACATGTCCCGCGCGGTCCGCCGTCTGGAATCAAAGATTGGTCCAGATACGACGGCGCTGCTGTTCTTCAGCGGGTTCGGCATTCAGTCTGGGCGCGAGAGCTACATGATCCCGGTCAATGCGCAGATCTGGAAGGAAGCCGACGTTCGGCGCGACGGGCTCTCCGTCGAAACCGTTCTCGGGGCGATGAAGGAGCGCGCCGCCAAGGTCAAGCTCGCCGTGATCGACGCATCGCGGCGCAATCCGTATGAACGGCGCTTTCGCTCCTACTCGCACGGTCTTGCGCCGATCAACGTGCCGGACAACGCGCTGATCCTGTCTTCGGCCACGCCAGGACGGGTCATCGACGAATCGAGCGGACAATACAGCCTGCTGATGGCTGAATTGCTCAAGAGTCTCGATAAGCCGGATGCGGACGCCGAAGCCGTTTTCAGCAGGACTCGCGTAGCGGTTTCGCGTGCGAGCGAAGGGGAACAGGTCCCAACCGTGTCGTCCTCGCTGGCTCAGGGCGTGCCTTTCAGGTCTGATGCGGCGGTGGCCGCGCACAAAGGACGATAGCTAGCGATGAGAGCCCTCCACTCTGATTGAATCAGAAGCAGGGTTCTCTGTTTTCGTTGACGCGTTTCCCTCACGCGAACCGGTAGCCACTTCGCTCGAAAAGACCTGTCCGGCCGTGAGGCAGACGCTTCGGCCGATCCAGCATCGAGAGATCGAAACCGTCGCCCGATCCTTTCCTTGGACGAGGAGCGCTCACCGCGGCAAACCCACTCCCGAAATCCGGGAGAGATCTAGCGGGCCGCACTCGCTTCCATGGCGATCGGTCTGACCGGATCACCTTCGCGTAGCAAGGCGCCCGCGCGCGCCACCACAACGTCGCCTTCCGACAATCCCTCGCGGATCTCAACCTGCCCTCCCGATCGCAATCCAACCTCGACGTGCCGCATCTCAACACGCTGACGCCGGACGACCTGAACCACTGCGCCCGCGTTTCCATACAGGATCGCGGTCAGGGGCACCGCAATGCCGCAGCTTTCGCCGGTCTTGATGATCGCGCGGCCAAACGCATTGACCAACAGGTGCTTGCTGGGGTCAACGGAGATGAAGACCTGCCCGAGTTGGCTGTTCGGTTCGACCGTCGGCGCAATCAGTCGGACCTTGCCGTCCATTTCGCCGGCACCGACGGCCTTGACCTTAACGGTCTGATCGACCGCGAGTTTCGCCAGGTCGCTGCTCGGCACCTGACCCACCAGATCGAACTCGTTGCCTGTGACAATATTGAACAACGCCTCCCCCTTGCCCGACGCCACCGCCCCGATCTCGGCAGACGAACGGCTAACGAGTCCCGCCACCGGAGAAGAAACCAGGATCGTTCCGCCTTCGGGCCGAGTCACGCGGGCAAGCGCCTGCCCGGCGGTGACGTTCTGTCCCGGCTCTGCCAGAACCTCAGCGACCTTCAAGCCCGGCCGCTCCGGCCGCACCGCGGTCTCATTCTTCGGGATCAGGATTCCCGTTACCTGAACGCTCGCCAAGAAGCAGGATCTGGTGGCTTTCAGGACGCTAACGGCGGCCGCATTCGGAGCAACCTGTTCATCCGCGGACAATCCCGACGGAGCAATGACGGTTGCCACCAGCACAACGGCGAGAGCGAGAGCCTGCATTGCAGTGTGGTACGGGCCCGGAAGTTTCGTGGACATTGATCAAAGACTCTTTCCGGGAAAATCGCCGCGAGAACGCGACCACCTCGCTTGAGAACGCTATAATCAAGCCACGATCGCGTTTCAACAACCGGCACGATCGGAAGCACGACAAGCTTCATGCGGCCTGCGCCCGAGCGTATAGGTCCGCGCTCGGCGTGATCTCGCGGCGATGGATATCGACGGCCGCGATCAGATAGGGGAAGACTTTCAGAACCAGCGGCGCCAATTCAGTCGCGTCGACCCGGTCGATCGACCATGCCATGGCCGCGCTGCAATGAGCTCACGCTCCTCAACCAACCTCAATCTTTGCAGATAGCACGAGAAACCCCGCCGGAGCGGGGTTGTGCTTCGACTCGTGCCTTACGTCGACGCGAACTTTTGTCTCAGCGCTTTTTCTTCAACTCCGAGTGTATCGCAAATCGCCTTCAGACGCGAAGGATCCGGAAACTGAATGCCGCGCATGTAGAGTGAGATATCGCAACGGCGGAAATCCTGGGTGCCGCGAAACAGCTTCGATGCTTTGCGAGCAAATTCCGCCTCTGTCCAATGCTTGTCAGCGACAAGTTTTGCAAGGCGATTTCCAAACCCTACTTTATCTGCATCTGTCATCATTTTCTTTTCTTCCTGACTTCCCCTTCACGCGCATCAATCGTCCGGACAACGATCCGCGACGCAAGCCGCCGGCCTTCCGGCGAGTTTTCTTCCGTCAAAGGGAATGTATGTCTTACTATACATCGCTTCATTTACTTCCCACGCCAGCGTCGGAGCACCCCTGCGCATTCCGCATAGGGATTTCACTTTCGAACATCGCGCGCAGCTTCGAACGTAAAGCTCTTGACTCAACTAGTCTCCTCTCCGGTTTGAATGCGCCGAACTCTCGAAGATTCTAGCGAGCCGCATTCGATAGCTCGACTTCAGCCATCGCCACGACGAGGGACGCGATTGATGATTGTTTGGCGAGCGCCAGCGCAACGTGAGGATGACAATCACAGCGATGCGCCCAACGTCTTTCCGTTCTGATAACGTCGGGAGCGCAAGTCGCTCTCGCTTCAACCACGATTCGTCGTCGCGCTTTCCAAATATGGGACGCCGCCATAGAGTCGGTCTCCACCGACCTTAGATCTGGCCAAATCGGCTAAAGCCGAGTAATCCGGGATGGTGAGGTTCAGCCAGCGCTACCAGATATGACAAACGCAGGCAGTCACCGTGGCAGTGAGTATATCCATTTGAGCTAACCACGTCTTCTGACATGCGATCACTCCGTCATCTAAAGTGAACTGCCGAAGCCACCTCCGCCGACACAGGTCGTCATCCTCCGTCGAAAGATCGAAAGTCAGTCTCATATGGCAACTCCCACGACCTCCGACCACGACCAGACACGCATCGAAGCGCCCAAAGCCCAGGCCGACAAATCGCTTGGCCCCGACTTCGATTCCATGACGGACCGCGAACTCCTCATGGCCGCGGCCAGCAACGCCTTTCATAACGGGAGAGCCTTGCGTCAAATCAAGATCATGGCGACGGTGCTGGCGCTCGTCGTTAGTCTCATTCTGATAAAGCTTTTTGGCCTGACGTGACAGGATGCCGCGCCGGCAGGTTTCCGCAGGGATCCGGTCATAGGCGGTCACCACATGACCGGGTCGTCGCGCAGATCACGATAAGCATGTTGGGTGTCGCAAGCCGCTATCAGCAGACGCTAATGCGCCCTGATGCGCAGTCAGGACGCCGCCTCAGGCCCCGTCAACCGGGGGGCGTCCGTCAATGGCGCGTCGAATGACCTGACGGACCTTCGCGTTAGACAGAAACAGGTCGTGGTTGATAAAGCCCCAACCCTGCGCCGAGGCGTCGATGACGCGCAGCCCAAGTTGCTCAAGTTTGGCCTTTTCGGCAGCGCCGACGCGGGTGATGCCACCGGCCAGGAAGCCCGAGAGAGCCAACGCGCGGTCGTTGGTAGCGGTGACGACCGTGATCTTCCCGGCGAGCGGGCCGACGCGCGCGACCGACGAGGTGAAGACATCGAGATCGATGTCGGGCGAAGCGAAGACAACGGCTCCGATGCGATCGCCTGCCGCCGGCTGCCGCGCGCAAATCTGGCGCAGCGCCTCCATCGTCAGCATGGTGCCGACCGAATGCGCGACGATGTGGATACGGCCAGTGATCGGACTCGCCATCAGCCCGGTCAACACTTGATCAAGCGCGTCGCGCGACCACATCGCACTCTCTCGGTCGTAGCCGTAGTCGAGCAGGCTCGCTTTCGAAGGCCAGGAAAACACCATGGTCTCGCCGCGAAAGCGGATGCCTTCGGAGATTCGGGCGGCGTCGAGCGCCGCGTTTTCAAAGGTCTGGTTGAAGCCGTGCACGTAGATAAGCACGTCACGGGTGCCGCCTGGTTCAGCGTAGAGGTCGCCGATTTGGCTGGTCGGCTCGATTGCGTCCAGGCGCCAATCGTCCAGCCCGACGGCGTTGAGTGAGAAGCGCCCCCCGCTTGGCGGTGTGAGCTTGGCGCGAGCGACGTTCAGTCGCGCGGCTCGTTCAGACCCATACCAGGGCTTGGCGCGCGCACCATTCACAGGCTTGCGTGTGGTGGCGACGAGAAGCGTCGGATTGGTGGAGAGTTCGGCGGCATCGAAGGTCGCGCCGCCGGAGGAGAGAGCGGCACTGGTGCAGCCGCCGACGGACGCGCCGAAAGTCAACGTGCAGGCGGCGCCTGCAAACGCGCGTAACACAGCGCGGCGGGACGCGAGCGACGGTTGGTGAACATGATGTGACAATGTGCAGGTGTCCCCACGATCGGAGCGTGGTGCACGGCAATCGCGGCGAGAATGCGGACATATTGAATTGATGCGAGCAGGCCTCGGTTCCCGAGGCCGCCGCAGATTGTCTCTGACCCAGGGTATTTGTATGGCCGGTGTTGGTATGGCGTGGTTAGCAAGATGGCTAGCGCAAGCTTCGGACCGACGACGCATGCCGTGGTGTTGGCCATGCCTCAGCACTCTTACCGGGCCATTGGGCAGACGAGAAATCGCTGCGCACCTCCCTTGGCTAGGTTGTCTTGGCAAGTTTGCCGCCAATTTGGCGCGCTTTTCACTGGTTCTGATCTCAATAATTTAGCGCTTCTCGCGGAGGCTGATGTCGGATCACCAGAAAATCTGGAGCTCCGAGTTAACCGCACAAGGGTCTGGAACCATCGTTTAACCGACGGAGAGCTAAAATGCGGAAATTCATCTTCGTTATGACTACTCTTGCCGTCTTCGGTTTTTTTGCAAGCGAGGCATCAGCGGTCACGGTGCTCAACACGACACAGGCCGACGTAAAAAAACAGTGTGAAGGTAAAACCAAGTGTAGTGGAGCCTGTGGCAGCACAATATGCAATTACGTTTGCGACAACCCAAAAAAGCAATGCACCGTGTCGATATACTTGAAGCGCCCACCCGGTCGGGTCCCAGGATCGACCGACGGGTCCGGGATGACACGCAGCAATCAATGACGACCCGATGATCGTCACTGCCCGTGACGGCGGCATACGGCCCGCCGTCACAAAGCCGACGCCCACAAAGCGTGGCTTTCGAGCTGCACCGTTGGCTGAGAGAACCGCCAAGAAGGAGCTAAAATCAGGGATCCTTGCGGTGGAAGCTGTCGTCTTCTTCCGGAAGGCGACGATCATTTCTTCCAAAGAGGCGACAGCGAACAGCATCCGGTATGGGGAAGTTTATGGCTCCGGAGTAGATATCCTGCATCACTTCGCTAAAAAGAGGAGACTAATTTAGCGACGGGGCCGTCGCTTACTTCATTTCGGATTCAGTCGGAGGATCGATGCTCTTTATTATCGTTGTGGCTTTGGTGGCGACCTACCTGATATCGCGGCTGGTCGGGCTGGTTGCCAGGAAGTGGCCGGACACAATCGGCAAGGCCGTATGCGTCAATGCCGTGAGCGCTATAATTGCCGTGGCAGCGGGGACACTGGCCTCCGCAGCGGACGGCGGGCAGCCGAAATTTTATTTGGCGTTTTTGATTTACGGCGGCGCGCAGTTGATTGTGCTGATTTTTGATGTGCTCCGGATTATGCAGCTTAAGTCGACAGCGTAACCACGAGAGTGCCGACGACTCAAAGGTGATCCTGCCAAACCGGACATGGCGCGCCTGCTGGAATGCAGGCGATCTCCTGCCCGAGGACTATTGCGCGATCCATGAGGGTGCCGCGTGGACGGTTCACAACATCGCCAGGCTTGGGGCACGCAGTTTCACAGACGCGCGCCGCGCTGTATAGGATGGCAATCCAACCGGACGATCCAGGGTGGAAAAGGCCGTCTCAGCGCAGGGAGTAGCAATCGTGGTGACCGCCATCGAGACGATCGAGCAGCTCGAGGCCATTTATGGCCAGCCGGGCGAGGCGGCGACGATCAAGGTGGCGCAGCGGATCACGCCGTCCTATCGCGCGCTGATCGAAAGCTCCCCGTTCGCCATCTTGGCGACCTGCGGGGAGGAAGGGCTTGACTGCTCGCCGCGCGGCGATCTCCCGGGGTTTGTTCGTGTTTATGACGATCTCACGCTGATCATTCCGGATCGGCGCGGCAACAACCGCATCGATTCGCTACGAAATCTCATCCGCGATCCAAGGGCCGCGCTTCTGTTTCTGATCCCGGGATCCGGCACCACCCTGCGCGTCAACGGCCGCGCGCTGGTGTCAGCCGACCCCGAGCTGCTCGCGTCGTTTGGAGTCGAAGGCAAAACGCCCCGTTCGGTCATCGTCATGACCGTGGAGGAAATTTACTTTCAATGCGCGCGCGCCATCATCCGCTCGCATCTCTGGGATCCCGGCCGGCACGTCGATCTCAAGACCTTGCCGACGCCCGGAGAAATCCTCGCGGAGATGAGCAAGAGCCGCGTCGGCGGCGAGGAATATGACAAGGCGTGGCTCGAACGCGCGCGGCAGACGATGTGGTAATGCGCCTCCACGTCCGGCGCGCCATTGCGATCCTGCAACAGAGAGTTTGATTCAACGCAGTTGAATCGGACTCAATATTTTGATTGGACGCATTTTCTTCACGCGAACCGGGTCTACTTCGCTCGAAAACGCTCTAGCGACCGAACAGTCGTTTCATGATCTCATCGAGAGGCGGCGGCTTGTCTCGGGATGGCACGTTTTGGTGCGACGATCCTTGAGAAGGCTTGTCCTTAGCGGGAGGTTCGTCAGGAGCGGGATCGGTTCCTGCGCCGAGACCTTGCCGGATCAAGGTATCAAGGGTCTCTCCGATGCTGGGACCGGACTGGTCAGCACTGCCGCTCCCGCTGCGGCCGAACAATCCCTGCCCCCATTCCCTCAGCTTCGCATAGACCGCGCCGGGATCGTCCAGAATGCCGGCTACGTCAGGATAGATGCGCGGCTCACTCCATGCCCCTTGCACGACAACCGGAATGCCGAGGCCGACCGGATCGGCGCGCGCCCCTCGGCCCTCGGTAGTCATGACGAGTTTCGGCTCGACCCGCAATGCCAGCATCTTCGAGCCGAGATCGACGGTGCCGGCACCGCTCATCCGCACAAGTGGACCGGTTAGAAACAGGTCGTTCGTGGTCGCCTGTCCTTTCGCGATGGTCGCGGTTGCGCTGAGTTGCGACATGTCAGTGGCCTGATCAGGGCGTTCTTGCCACCCCGACAGAGTAGCGGACGTCAACGCACGGATCATTTTCGCAATGTTGAGGTTGCGGATCGCGCCGTCGCGGACGTCGATCGAAGCTGTCCCAGTGAGGCTCGACATGATCGCGCGCGCACTGACGCCAGTGCCGCGGACATCGGCTGTCGCCCGCATCCTGCCATCGACATTGTCGAAGTCGGCAAGGCTCGACAATAGCGGCAGCGCGCGAACACCGCTCACGTCAGCCTTGAGCGCGTAGGACGGATCGTTCGGAGACACGTCGATCGACAGGCTGCCATTAGCTCGCCCGTCATAGGCGCCGAGGTTTAAAAATGACGCTTTCAACACGCCGCGATCGATGGCGGTCTCGACCTGGGCCGGCGCAAAGCGCGCTCGGCCGATATTCAGTTCTGCCGCTGAAATCGTCGCCTGCGCGTCGACATACTTTAGCCCGCTGACATCGATCGGCGCTTCGCTCCATGGTTGCGCGGCGGAGCGCGGTGCCGAAGGCTGGCTCGCTGCTGCGCCGAGGTCGAGCCGCTGAAAATCGAGATCGACTTTCACAAGCGGCTTGCTCGAAAGATCGACCGATGCCCAGCCGTTGAACTTTCCGTCATCGAGCGATCCGGACAAGCCATTGATGAGAAGCATCTTCCCGTTGATCCGGACCTCGGCCCTGGCTGTCAGTTGGCGGGTCCGCGCACCTAAAATCTCGAGTTTCAATTCGGTCGGGATATTTCGACGCCCGAGCGAACCTGCAGGCTGCGTTGCTGCCATGGCGAATGTCAGCGGACGGTCGCCAGGACGCGCCTCGCCCGTGATGTTGATTCGCCGGTCAGCACCAAGCGTTACGCTCGCGTTCACACCATCGACGCGATTCTCCCAGCCGGTTTGCGGATCGAAGAAAACGATCGCGCCGTTGGAGACCGTCACCCGGTCGACCGGAAATTCCGTATTGCCTCCCGCTGTCTCTTCGGAGCGGTCTGACCTGGATGAAACGCCGCGGCCGGTGCGTTCACGAAGCAGCGGCACCCGCAGCGTGGGGCGATCGATACCCAGTTCCGAGATCTTTAAAGTTCCCGACAGGAGGCTCGCAAACTCGAGACGGGCGCGGATTTCCTCCACGGCGAGCTGCGCATCTGTCGCGGTCTTTCCAGGACGATCGAACGTAACATGGCGCAGCGCGAATCCGAGCGAAGGCCATAGGTCAATTCCGATCGTGCCGTTGATCGCAATCCGGTACCCCGTGTCGCGCTCGATCCGGTCCTGCACCAGCGACGTAACGTAACCGGAAGGAAATCCGGTTACGAGAAGCACGATGACGATCGCGATCAGACCGGCTGCGACGACGCCTGCGATTTTCAGTGCTCTTGTCATCTCGAAACAGCGTGTCCTTGCATGCAAACTGTCAGAAATTGAACAGCAATGTGATTCCGCGTTGAATATGGAGATGTCGTGTCAAACTGGCCCGAAAGGGCTAGTGGAGTGAACATTCGCCAGAAACGCGTCAGATCAGAATCTGAGAGCCCCGCTTCTGATTCCGTCAGAAGCGGAACGGCTATAGCGCTTATTCGGCGCCCGGAAGCGAGACGGCGTTCGGCGGTTTTTGTTCTGCGGCTACCGGCTCGGCGAGATCCGCACCCGAGGTGAATAGCCGTTTGCTGTGGCGCCAGATGAACTTGCCGACATCATCCATCAGCAGGAACATCGCAGGCACGAACACGAGCGAGAGCATCGTCGAAAACAGCAGGCCGCCGATCACCGCGAGCGCCATCGGCGAGCGGAATTCACCGCCGGCACCGAACGCCAGCGCGCTCGGCATCATGCCCGCGACCATCGCGACGGTCGTCATGACGATCGGGCGAGCGCGCTTCATGCCGGCATCGATGATCGCTTCTTCCCGCGCGCGGCCTCCGCGAATTGATCCGACCGCGAACTCCACCAGCATGATCGCGTTCTTTGTGACGATGCCCATCAGCATCAGGATGCCGATCCAGACGGGTGTCGTGAGCTGCTTACCGGTGAGCAGCAAGGCCATGATCGCGCCGCCGATCGATAACGGCAGCGAGAACAGGATTGTGATCGGTTGCAGGAACGTGCCGAACAGCAGCACCAGAACCGCATAAACCATCATCAGTCCGGCCGTGATCGCCGTTGCGAATCCTTCAGATAGCTCATTCAGGCTCTCAGCGTCGCCCGAAGGACTGACCTTCACGCCCTTGGGCAGGGTCTTCATCACCGGCAGATCGTTGATCTTCTTGGTCGCGTCGCCGAGCGCGGCCGTGCCGACGAGGTCGGCCGCAACGGTGGCCTGCCGCTCGCGGTCGTAGCGGTTGATGTTGGTGGGGCCTTGATCCAGCCTGATATCGGCAACGACGGAAAGCGGGACATGACCGCGGCCGCCACCGATCGGCACGCGCATCTGCTCCAGCATCTTCAAATCGGAGCGCGCGTCCTCATCGAGTTGCACGCGGATTGGAACCTGGCGGTCACCGGCATCAAACTTCGCCAACGCCGGGCCAACGTCGCCGATCGTCGCCACGCGAATGGTTTGCGAGAGTTGCTCGGTCGATACTCCGAGACGCGCGGCGAGATCGGCTCGCGGCTGGATTCTGAGCTCGGGACGGTCGAGCGACGTCTCCGGCGTGACATTGGCAATCAGCGAAATGCGCTTCATCTGGGTCGCCAACTCGTTCGCTACATTGCTGACGATGCCGATATCGGATCCGGTCACCACGAGCGAGACCGCGCGCAAGCCGTTCTCGTCAAGGAACCAGTAACGGATATCGGGAACACTTCCGAGTTCCTCCCCGATCGAGAGTTCAAGTTCCCGCTGGGTGATGTTGCGGTCTTGCTTCGGGGTATAGTTGATGATCAGGGATGCACGACGCACCTCCTGCAGTCCTGGCGGCACGCGCCCGCCGTCCACGAATACGCTCATCACCTCCGGCCGCTTGCGCAGCCGCGACGCGATCTCTTCCGTCACCTTTTCGGTATGAGCGAGTTGCGACCCCGGCGGCAGCTCCATCGCCAGCAGCGAGCGCGCGGTGTCCTGCGCCGGCAAGAAACCCTGCGGCAACAGCTTGATGCTCCAGATCGAGGCGGCAAAGACCGCGAAGCCGATCAGGACGGTGATGATGTAGTGCCGCACCGACCAGGTAACGAGGCTGATATAGGCGCGCAGCACGCGGCCCGGCGGCGGTGGATCATGCGGATGGTCCTTCATGAAGTAAGCGGCGAGCACGGGCGTCACCAAACGCGCGGCCAACAGCGAGAAGAACACCTGCACCGACACCGTGATGCCGAACTGCTTGAAGAACTGCCCCGCGATGCCCGACATAAAACTCGCCGGCGCGAAAATCGCGATGATAGTGAGGCTGATCGCGATCACCGCGAGGCCGATTTCATCGGCCGCTTCGAGCGCGGCGCGGTAGGGCGATTTGCCCATTCGCATGTGACGCACGATGTTCTCGATTTCAACGATGGCGTCGTCGACGAGAATGCCGGTTGAAAGCGTGATGGCGAGGAAGCTGACCAGATTCAGCGAGAAGCCGAGAATGTCCATCGCCCAGAAGGCTGGAAAGATCGACAACGGCAGCGAGATCGCGGCGATAATGGTGGCGCGGATGTCGCGAAGGAACAGGAAAACGATGATGACGGCGAGCGTCGCGCCTTCGAACAGAGTCGAGATTGCCGCCTCATAGTTGCCTTTGGTGAACTCGACGGAGGAGTCGATCAGCTTCAGATCGACGTCGGGATATTGCCCTTTCAGCGCGTCGATCCGATTCTGCACGGCCTTCGCCACCACAACGTCACTCGCTCCCTTGGAGCGTTTGATGCCGAGCGCGACCACCGGCTGGCCGTTGAAGCGGGCAAAGGTCCGACGGTCTGCGATGGTGTCAGTCACCGTGCCGAGGTCGTCGAGACGGATTTCGCTGCCACCCGGCAGAGAAATCATCGTGCCTGCCAGCTCGTTGAGGGTCTTGGCGCCGGCCAGGGTCCGGATCGCCTGATCGTTCTGTCCGATCTCCGCCCGCCCCCCGGCGACATCGACGTTGATGCCACGCAGCCTCTGGCTGACATCGACCGCCGTCAGTCCCACCGCGTGCAGGCGATCCGGATCGAGCGACACCAGAATTTCACGCTCGACACCACCGATGCGCTCGACCTGGGCGACGCCACGGACGCCTTGTAATGCCCGCTTGACCACGTCGTCGACAAAGTATGACAGTTGTTCGGGCGTTTTTCCGGGCGAGATCGCGGCATAGGTGACGATCGGCAACCCGATGACGTCGACACGCTGGATCAGCGGCTCGTTGACATTCTGCGGGAGATTGGCGCGGACCCGCGTCACGGCGTCCTTGACGTCGTTCAGTGCACGGTCCGTATTGGTCTCGAGCGCGAACTGAATCGTGGTCAGCGACAAGCCATCTGTGATTGAGGACGAAATATGACGGACGCCCTCGACGCCCGAGACGCCATCCTCGATGGTCTTGGTGACCTGTGACTCGAGTTCGGCGGGCGCAGCGCCAAACTGCGAGACCGCCACAGAGATCACAGGGATATCCGCGCTCGGCAACCGCGTGATCGCGAGCTTGGTGAAGCTGACCCAGCCCAGTATCAGCAATATTATCGAGAAGAGGACGGACGGGAGCGGATGCCGGATCGACCAGGCGGAAATATTGGAGGCCATCAACGTGCTCGCGATCGATCGAGATCATCGGAGAATATGGCCTTAACCCGATCGCCGTCATGCAGCGACGTGCCGGCATCGGCCACGACGATTTCTCCGACTTTCAATCCTTCCAGGATCTCGACGGCGGTGTCGGACGTCAATCCAACGCGAACGCGCCGCGTCTCCACGACATCTCCGTTTACCACCTGAACCGTCAGGTGATCGATCGCGGAGCGGGGAATGGCCACGCCGCAACTGCGCTTGGCGTCGATGCTGGCGCGGGCGAACATTCCGATCTTTAAGGTCGGATCTTCGCTCAGGGACAGCCGGACATGACCCATTTGGGTTTTACGATCAATCTCGGGCGAAACCAGCCGGATGTGCCCGACCAGATCGGGCCCATCCTCGCGGCTGACGCGCGCGCTCGCGCCCGGGTTAAGCTTGAGCACATGGATCGACGGCACCTCGGCATCCAGCTCAATCTCATTATTGATTGCAATCCGGAACATCGGCCCGGCTCGTAGCGAGGCCGGCGCTCCGACGGCGGTACCGACTTGGGTGACGAGGCCCGCAGCAGGCGCGCGCACGGCAGATCCCGATTTCCCGCCGGGCGGTGGCGTCAGCCGGGCCAGTTCCTGATTCAGCGCGACAGTGTCGCCCTCACGGACAAGCACGTCGGTGACCTGCGATCCTTCAGAGTCGGGGCTGACCACCGCTTCCTGACGCGCAACAACGAAGCCAGTCACACGAACCATGTCGGAAAAGCAGGCATTGGTCGCGCGAGCGACCGTCACCAGGGCGCCTCCAGATGTTCCGGTGTCATCGGCGGCGTACGAAGGGCTCACGAGGCCGATAGTCGTCATCATTGCGCCAAAAAACAGGCCAGAGGCGAGCTTATGCGCGCATCGCGGCCGAAATCCTGAATCCGAAAGTTGCCTCACCTTGCAATTCTCACATTGAACGCGCCGCATGTCTCGATACGGCGACAACCTATACGGCGCATCCGCAATCGCAAAACAAACGGGTCGAAATCATCGCCGTGCAGGTACACGACCTCAGCGCACGCCGTATCCGGTAAACTCCTTCACGATGTCCGGATCCATTGCCTTGGCGTTGGCGATGTCCAGGTTACCCTCCGCGACGGCGCCGCTGCGCTGCCTGGCAAGGCCCCGGCCGTAAAGCGAGGAGGTCAGCCTGGGGTTGATCTTGAGCGCCGCATCGAAGTCCGCGATCGCGTCCTTGTTCGCGCCGCTCTTCAGGTTGAGCAGGCCGCGGCTGTCCAGCGCATCCACAAAATCCGGCCTCAACCGGAGAGCCTCGTCGCAGTCTCGCCGCGCGGATGGCAACTCGCCGATCACAGTCCGGGTCCAGCAGCGATTGTTGTAGGCCTCAACGTCCTTCGGATTGAGTCGGATCGTCGCATCGAAATCCTTGATGGCGAGTGCATAGGCGCCCTTGCTGGCATAGACCTGTCCACGCCGATACAGTGCGTTGGCATCGTCTGCCTTGGCGGCGATCCTGGTCGTCAGCGATTTGATCGTTGGATCGTCGGCCAATGCCAGCGCGGTCTTTCCGTCATCCCGGCTTTGCGGCGGAGGTTCCGCCGGAGGTTTGGCTTGGCCTGATGAGGCTTTGGGCGTCGGAGGCGCCGACGCAACAGGCGTCGGTGCGGGCGGGGACGGCGAAACGGATGGAGATAAAGCCTCGGTCTGCGGGCTGGGCGGCAGCGATGGCGTTGCGGCGACATCAGGCTGGCCATCCCGGCCGGGAATAAAATGGAAATCCTCGGCCAAAGACGACGAAATCCACGGCACCTGCTCAGCGCGCGAGGCTCGCGTCACCCCGACACGGGTGCGGTTCAGCGTTTCCTCAGCTGTCAGGCCGGGGACGCGGATCTCCTTCAGCAATTCGCTGACGAACAAGCTGTGATCGGTGCCGGCATCGCTGGACACCGAACTCAGCGCCGCAGAATACATCACCAGCGTTCCGCTCGGCGCGATCACCGGAGCCAAACCGGCCGAAAAGCTGCGGAAGCGGCGCTCGAACGGATTGCGGCGGGAGGCGTCAAGCAACGCGATCTTGACCCCTGCACCGCGATTGTTGATCTCACCCAGAATGGTCTCGAGGCTGAAGCCGTCGCGGCGCACATCCGCTTCGGTCCAGAGTTGTGCGTCGACCGGGATGAGATAGCTTTGGCGTCCGGACTGGATGCCGTATCCGCTGAAGAAGATCAGCGCGACGCTGCCGGGCTTGATGCGAGTGTATAGACGCTTCAGCGCGAGGCGCATGGCTTCGCCGGTCAGATTTTCACCGGTTTCGACATCGAAGCCGTCGTGCTTGAGTTCGGCGGCAACATCGCGGGCATCGTTGACCGGCTCCTTGAGCGGCGCTTCGCTGTCCGGATAGACGGCATTGCCTATGACAAGCGCAATCCGCGTGCTTCCGTCGGTCGCGGCCGATGCGACCGACGGCGCCATCGCAAGCACCATCGTCAGCGTCAACACGGCCAGCACCGCAACCCGAATGTTCATGCGACGACCGTCCAAAGTCAGACGCCGTTCCAGCCCGCGCCGTGGCGACCTTATCTTACGCGATCCGCATTTTCAAACCAACGACGCGGCGGCTGTCAACGGCCGGCAAAATGCAAGGCTAGCGCGTCGACGAGTACATCCGGCTGCGTAGTCATGCGAGCGACATGGTGTGCGGCATAAGCGCCGCGCGGCAATATCAGCATTATTTATTCGCGGCCTGCTCTTTCGCCGCCATGTTGACGACCTCGACGCGACGGTTTTCCGGAGAGAACGGGTCTGCAGAATTCTTGTATCCCTCTTTTCCATATCCGGCCGCGACCAGATTTTCCGCCGGAATCTTATATGTCTCAATAAGGAATCGCTTCACGGCTTCAGCGCGGCGTTCAGAGAGGTCATGATTGTAGGCATCGGAGCCCTTGCCGTCAGTGTGGCCGCCGAGCATGATGACGGAGCCTGCCAGCTCGTCGCTCGTCAGCGCCTTCCCAAGGCTGTGCAACTGCGGCTCAGTCCGCGGCGTCACGGCCGCAGAATCGAAATCGAAGTTGATATCCAGATCGATCTTCGGGCGCTGGGCGGCAATCTCAGCCAGATGATCGCGATCACCCATGGACAGCGAGCGGGTCTTGCCGCGCACGTTCCTGACGAAATCCAGATCGCTGGGGCTCAGCGCTGGCCGTGTTGGCGCGCTCAGGCTACGCGTCTTCGAAGTCTTAAGTCCGTCGATAATCTGCTGCGCGGAAAGGTCGCCGGCCGAGGCGCCCTGTGGTGCGGCGATCACAACCAGGCCGGACGCCAGAATGGCCGCCCTCAGCCTTTTTCCGGAAATCGTCTGAACCCACATGATCATCTCCCTTTCTGTTCATTGGTCCGCCACACGATAGGTTGTCGCGCAGCATTCTATGGGCGACCTGCGGTACCACTACGTGATTGGCATCACAAAGATAGCCGGTTGTCACCGCCCGAACTGTCCTGATTTGACGCACTCGGCGGAAGTTCGTTCAAAATGATAAAGCCTGGACGCGCATCAATATGGACGCGGACAAGCCAGCCCTTCGAAATCGGGGAACTAGGAAGCGAAGTGGCGCGTTTCTGGTCAGCCAACAGGCGGGAACAGGGCCTGCCAGCGGTGGATTGCCGACGGAACCATGGAATATCACTTGGAATATCACTGAGCGGCCCTGAGCATTGCGCTCAACCTTCATCGTTGCTTGCGAACGGCCGGGAGAGCCGGCCGGGCAACGCGTTCTGACGACTGAAAGGTTATCATTGCAGGAACCGAAGGACCGGATCGTCGCGACAGACATTCCCGCGCGTCTCGACAGCCTGCGCTGGAGCCCATTTCATACGCGGGTCGTGACCGCCCTTGGAATCACCTGGATACTGGACGGGCTGGAGGTAACGCTCGCCGGCGCGCTGTCCGGCGCGCTCAAGGACAGCCCCATCCTTCGCTTCAGCAACCTCGATATCGGCATCGCCGGCAGCGCCTATCTTGTTGGAGCGGTTCTCGGGGCGCTGGGCTTCGGCTGGCTGACGGATCGCATCGGGCGCAAGAAACTTTTTTTCGTCACCTTGACGCTCTATCTAGCCGCGACGGCGGCGACCTCGCTGTCTTGGAATGTCGCCAGCTTCGCGCTGTTCCGGTTTCTCACAGGGGCAGGCATCGGCGGCGAATATACCGCGATCAACTCGACGATCCAGGAACTGGTGCCAGCGCGGTACCGTGGCTGGACCGACCTGACCATCAATGGCAGTTTCTGGATTGGCGCCGCTCTTGGCGCGGTAGGCGCGATCGTGCTGCTCGACCCACAAGTCATCGATCCGGAACTAGGGTGGCGGCTCGCGTTTCTCACCGGCGCAGTCTTGGGACTTGTGGTGTTTGTGATGCGGCTATGGATCCCGGAAAGCCCCCGTTGGCTGATGATTCACGGACGGCCGGATGAAGCGGGGGGCATCGTCGCCGGCATCGAACGGATAGCCGTTCGCCATTCCGATGCACCCGCCGGAGGGGTCTGGCCGACGATCAGACTTCGGATGCGCAGCCACACGCCGCTGCGCGAGGTGGCGCGGACGCTATTCAAAACGTATCGGCAACGCGCGCTGGTGGGCCTTGCGCTGATGACCGCGCAAGCGTTCTTCTACAATGCGATCTTCTTTACTTACGCGCTGGTGCTGTCGACCTTCTACAACATTCCGGCGGAGCGGATCGGCTGGTACCTTCTGCCGTTCGCGGCGGGTAATTTTCTCGGGCCGTTGCTGCTCGGCCGGCTGTTCGATACCGTCGGACGCCGCGCGATGATCGCGTTCACCTACGGAATCTCCGGCGTTCTGCTCGCCATGACGGGCTATCTCTTCGCCACCGGCGTTCTGACCGCACAGACCCAGACGATCGCGTGGATGGTCATCTTTTTCTTTGCTTCGCCGGCCGCCAGCTCGGCCTACCTGACCGTGAGCGAGACCTTTCCCCTTGAAGTGCGGGCGCTGGCAATCGCGGTGTTCTATTCTGTGGGGACCGCGATCGGCGGCGTCGCCGGCCCGACGCTATTTGGTGCCTTGATCGACAGCGGCTCGCGTGACAGCGTATTCGCCGGATACTGTTTCGGGTCGGCGCTAATGATCGCAGCCGCGCTGATCGGCTGGCGATATGGAATCGCTGCCGAGCGTCAGTCGCTCGAGTCGGTAGCGTCGCCGCTTGCCGTTGTGGAGTCACGATGAATCAGGATGTAATGGAAAACGTGCCGAACAAAACCGCTTCCGTGACCGACGACCCCGAGCCTCGCGCGCTGCCGCTCGGTACATCTGCGCTGTTGCTCGATATCGATGGCACACTGCTCGATCTCGCGCCGACGCCCCACGAGGTTTACGTGCCTCCCAAGCTCGCTTCGGCGCTGTCGCGGCTGTTGTCGCGGACGGCTGGCGCGCTGGCGCTGGTCAGCGGTCGATCGCTCAGCGATATCGACCGGATCTTCGCACCGATGCTGTTTCCCGCTGTCGGTGGCCACGGTGCGGAGATGCGGATTTCGATCGAAAGCGAAGCCGTGGCCGCGCATGCGCCGCCGATGAATCCGGATTTAATCCAACGTTTTGCAGCGATCGCCGAACTGCATCCCGGCATCCTGGTAGAGAACAAGGGTTACTCGCTAGCGCTCCATTTCAGAAAAGCGCCGGATGTCGAGCGCGCGATCTATGATCGGGTATCGGCAATACGCGCCGACCTGCCGAACGCGCCCATAGAGGTGCTGCCGGGCAAGTTCGTCTGCGAGATCAAGCATTCGGGATTTACCAAGGCAACCGGCGTGACCGAACTGATGTCGCATAAGCCGTTCAAGGGACGGCGGCCGGTCTTCATCGGCGATGACGTAACCGATGAAACGGTCTTTGCCATCATGCCAGATCTGAACGGCTTGTCGTTCTCCGTCGGACGGCGGGCTCAAGGCGTGAACGGCCATTTTCAAGCGCCCAGCAACGTCAGGGCTTGGCTGGCCCGTCTGCTCGACGACGAACGAGCGGTCGCTGAATGACCGATCATGGGCTCGATCTCGCTGTCATCGGCAACTGCCGGACGGCGGCACTCGTCGATCCGACCGCGCGGCTGGTATGGTGGTGTTTCCCGCGCTTTGACTCGAACCCGGTATTTTCGCGCCTGCTCGCGGGGAACGAAGAAAAGGGTTTCAGCGATGTCGTGCTGGATGGCATGGCCGATTTCCAGTCGGACTATGTTCGCAACACCGCGATCGTCTCCACCGTCCTGACCGATACGCACGGCAATGCCGTACGTATCACCGACTTCGCACCGCGTTTCCGGCAATATGGCCGCATGTTCCGGCCGCCGCAGTTGTTTCGCATCATCGAGCCTATCGCGGGCCTGCCCCGGATCACGATCCGCATCCGGCCGACGCACGCCTATGGCAAGCCGCTGGTTCGGCACTCGATGGGCAGCAACCACATCCGCTATTTCGAAGAAGACGGCACCGCGATCCGCGTGACCACCGACGCGCCGCTGGCTCTGATCGAAAACGAAACGCCGTTCGTTCTGACGCGGCCGATGTATCTCGTCTTCGGCAACGACGAAGCATTTCCCGGCGATCTGGCGTCAACCGCCCAGCGTTTTGCGGACGAAACCAAAACCTACTGGCTGAGCTGGGTGCGTCGTCTTTACATCTCCTATGAATGGCAGGAAGCCATCATCCGCGCTGCCATCACGCTAAAGCTGTCCAACTTCGAGGAAACCGGCGGCATCATCGCCGCGCACACCACCTCGATTCCCGAGGCGCCCGGCTCAGGCCGCACCTGGGATTATCGTTATTGCTGGCTACGCGACGCCTATTTCGTTGTGAAGGCGCTCAATCGCGTCGGCGCGACGCGGACGATGGAGGACTTCATCGGTTTTACGCTGTCGCTCGCATCAAATGCCGAGGAGGATCTCAAGCCGGTCTACAGCGTGGTCCCGAATCTGCCGCTAGATGAGTGGACTGCCGCCGATCTTCAAGGCTATCGCGGCGACGGGCCGGTGCGTGTCGGCAATGCCGCGGTCGACCAGAAGCAGCACGACACCTATGGCAGCGCCATCCTGGCGGCGCTGCCGCTGTTCTTCGATCGCCGGTTACCGCGTCCCGGTGACGAAAGCCTGTTCACGCTGCTTGAATCGCTAGGCAACAAGGCGGCCCGCGTTGCGATGACAAGTGATGCCGGCATCTGGGAATATCGCGGTCGTCAGCGTGTCCATACCCACTCCGCAGCGATGTGCTGGGCCGGCGTCAACCGGCTCGCGGCTATCGCGGAACGGCTCGGCCTGCCAGAACGCGCGGCGCACTGGAATGCAATCGCTGATCCGTTGCATGCCGAACTGCTCGACCGCGCGTGGAACCCGAAGCGCGAGGCCTTCACCGCGGCATTCGGATCCGACGATCTCGATGCGAGCGTGCTGTTGCTACCCGAACTCGGGGTTTGCGAGGTTGACGATCCGCGATTCATCAAGACTGTCGCTGCCATGGAGCGCGAGTTGCTGCGCGAAAAGCATGTGATGCGTTACGCGGCGGAAGATGACTTCGGTCTTCCCGTGACTGCGTTCCTGATCTGCCGGTTCTGGCTGATTGATGCGTGGTGGTCGCTCGGGCGGCGCGAGGAAGCGCGTGAGGCCTTTGTGGATGCCCTGGCGCATCGCAATCGCTTCGGGCTGTTATCGGAGGATATCGATCCGAAAACCGGCGCGTTATTTGGGAACTTCCCGCAAACCTACTCCATGGCGGGATTGATCCTCACCGGCATGAAATTATCGCGCAATTGGGAGGATCGATACTGGCGTAGCTGATCCGATGAAAGACACTTCTCGTAAAAAGTGATGAGACAACCGTTTCATTCTCAAATGACCGGGAACTTTGAGTTTCATTCTAGACTGCCTGAATTTGGCGTCAATTTGGTAGGAAAGAGGCAGGAACCATATTGATGAACGCGCGTTTATCTGCGGGTGCAAAACCAGGAGGGGATCCTTGTGAACCTCGTTGTCGTTTCGAATCGCGTGGCGCGTGCGCGGGCTAATGAGCCCCTCACAGGCGGCCTAGCGGCGGCGCTGTTACCAGTTGTTGAAAAATCAGGAGCAATTTGGGTAGGTTCCAGCGGACGGGTACGGGACGGGTCGCACAAGGAACCCTTTGCTGAAGTTGAAGCCCTCGGATCCGGAGCACTTGCATTGCTGGATCTGCCGGCCGCGCACTACGGCGGATACTACGAAGGCTTCGCGAATTCGGCGTTGTGGCCTGCGCTTCATTCCCGGTCCGATCTCATTCGCGTGTCGCACGAGGACTATCAATCGTATCGCGAGGTCAATGCCTTCATGGCGAGGGCTCTGATGCGCTTTCGCAAGCCAGACACTGCGTTCTGGATTCAGGATTATCATTTCCTCTCGCTCGGTGCCGAACTGCGCGATCTGGGTGTCAGCAATCCGGTCGGTTTCTTCCTGCATACACCCTGGCCGGCTCGCGCCGTCATGGGGGCGGTGCCGCATCATCGCGAATTGATCGAAGCGATGCTGGCCTATGATTTGATCGGATTCCAGACCGACGACGACTGCGAAAATTTTCTAAGCTATCTTCAATCGGAACTCGGCCTCAAGATACAAGACGGCGTCGTGACGTCGCGTTACGGCAACTCGCGATGCGCCG
This sequence comes from Nitrobacter vulgaris, assembly GCF_031453995.1. Lineage (NCBI taxonomy): Bacteria > Pseudomonadati > Pseudomonadota > Alphaproteobacteria > Hyphomicrobiales > Nitrobacteraceae > Nitrobacter > Nitrobacter vulgaris. The sequence continues at coordinate 23,377 of NZ_JAVDPZ010000044.1, forward strand.
TATTCCCGATCGGAATCGATGTCGAGAAATTCGCGTTGCAGGCCGCAAAGGCATCCTCGCATCCCGACGTCTCGCGATTGCGCCGCAGCCTGAACGGAGAACAACTGGCGATCGGCGTCGACCGCCTCGACTATTCGAAGGGCCTTGTGAATCGGATCAATGCATTCGATCGCTTGCTGGTCTCGAACCCCGCGCTGAAGCGCACTGTCTCGCTGCTGCAAATTGCGACGCCCTCCCGCGGTATGATCGAGGCCTACGGCAATCTGCAGAGCGAGCTTGCGAAACTGGTCACCGACGTCAATGGCCGCCACGGTGAAACCGACTGGATGCCGATCCGCTACCTCAACCGGGGATACAGTCAGACCGTGCTGGCCGGCCTCTATCGCACGGCGCGCGTAGGCGTGGTGACGCCGCTGCATGACGGGATGAATCTCGTCGCAAAGGAATATGTGGCCGCGCAGAATCCCGCCGATCCGGGGGTGCTGGTATTGTCCAAATTTGCGGGCGCGGCGAACGAGTTGCAGACAGCGCTCCTCGTCAACCCTCACGAAATCGACGGGATGGCCCGCGCCATTGCCGCCGCCTTCGCGATGCCGCTGACAGAACGCAGAACGCGTTGGGAGGCTATGATGCGGAAGCTGCGTGCCGGGACCGTCCAGCAATGGTTTACGGACTTTTCCGAAGCGCTGGAGGACGCGCGCGTGGCTAACAAAAAGACCGCAAGCGACCGTCCCGCTGCTGCGGTAACACCGAAATCATGGCCGCTGCATGTGGTGGGTTCGCGTAGCGGCGCCGGCGTTCACTAGAACCGATCGACATTCAGGATTCCCAATCGGTTTGATCGCTGATTCATAGAGCTCCGTGATTCGTCACGGAGCAGATCATGGCGGCGAAG